>CALHRC010000145.1 GCA_938038265.1 uncultured bacterium | reverse complement strand
ATCCGCCCTATCGGGCGCCGGTTTTCGCTTGAGCCGCTCAAACCTGACCGCCGCCTGTTTGTCCTCCGCTACCCCCGGCTTTTGCCGGCAGTTGCCTATCTGAAAAGGTAAAGAGCTGACCCACTAAATGGCCGGATAATGTGTAATCCCCCAACAAGAGCAAAGTGCAGCGCTTTAAGGTTTTTTAGTTACTAAAAATTGTATTATGTCCCATAAACGACTTGTTGCTATGAAATTCCATCCCCCAATGGGGCACTCATATTTCTTTAGTTCAGGAATTCCTGAACAAGGGAATAGGCACCCCCCAATAAATATGACAAAACATCCGGATACTCGACAAAACCTATATAACGTTATATAGGTTTTTTTAATGGGCACGCAATTGTATCTAACGTTATATAGGTTTTTTTAATGGGTACACAATTGTATCTAACGTTAGATAGTTTTTATTCAAAGCGCACAATTCCATCCTTGCCGTAGCCGTTCAGGAATTCCTGAACGGACATCCGGCGTTTGCCCTCGGGCTGTAGGTCACTGACCCAAAACAAACCATCGGCGGCAGCAATAGCCGGCGCTGGTATAGTTACCAAAGTACCGGGGGGATGGTTTGGTCTCTCGAAAGGGCGCTCGGCTAAGGCGTGGTAATCTGCCTGTATTTTAACCCGCTTACCCCGCCAAAGAGCATACACCCCGCCGCGGGCCGAAAAAGCGCGGGCTTTGCCACGTAAAACCTGCAGGGCAGAGTGAAAATCAAGGCGGGCATCGGTGCTGCTAAACTTGCCACAGAAGGTAGCCTGGCTGGCATTTTGTGGGGTAGCACTTAAGGCGCCGCTGGCGTACTGGTAGAGTAGTTCGGGGCCTTGGTTGAGCAGTACTTGTTGTAATTTTTGGTAAAGGGCAACAGCATCATCTTGTGGGGCAATGGGTACTTTAAGTTGGCCATAGACATCGCCGGCGTCAAGTTCCGCGGTTATGCGCTGCAGGCTCCAGCCGGTTTCGCAGTAGTCTAAAAGTAAGGCTGATTCAATAGGCGAAGCGCCGCGCAACAAGGGCAATAGGCTGGCATGAAAATTAACACTTTTGAATCGGGGTTGCTCAAACAAAATAGGGGGGATGATTTTCCCATAGGCAAGAATTACATGGAACAATATATTGTGCCGCTTAGTAGCTGCTGCGAGAATTTCAGCTTCTTTCTTGAGTGAAGTGGGTTCTAATACCGGAATATTAGCGGCGGTTGCTATTTTTTTCACTGGACAAGGTAGCAGTTCCCGCCCCCTAACGGAGCGGGCTTTATCTTGCTGGGTAACAACAAATTTTACGGCAAACTTCTGGTCATGCAACAATCTTTCCAGCAGGCTAGCGGCTATTTGTGGCGAACCCCAAAAAGCAATCGGTATGGGAGCTGTCATACGGCCTAAACCATCCTCCCTGCAGTTATTGGCAATATAAAAACTCTCTTCGCTTACTAATTCATCTCATACCCTGCTTGACAGCCTGCCGCAAATCTAAATCCTCTGTGCCCATGGGTGAAACAGCAAAGCGCACTGCTAGTGGCATTTTACTGGCAATTTATTTTGTATTTTCTTTTAATTATGATGGTTTTTATCGGATTCCCTTGTTTTTGTTTTTATTTGTCTTTGTGGCAATTGGGCTGCATGAATTTTACACCATGACTTCAATATCGGATAGCCAGCGGCCTTACAAAAAAACGGGTACTGTGATTGGACTTACCATCCTCACTCTGGTTTTTCTCTATGCTTTGCCTAAAAAATACCCGGCAGATTTTGCCGGTGAAAGTGTCGGACTGGTAAATTATATTAAAGCAGTGCATTTAGGATTTCACTTACTAACGGCGTTATTGTTCTTTCTTATGGTGTTGGCTTTTATTTGGCAGCTCAAGTGTAACCGTACAGAGGGCTCGGTCTATAATGTCGCGGTTACTTTATTGGGGGTTATTTATGTCGCTTTAACCTCTTCGCATTTATTTTTACTTGATGCCATGCCTTGGGGGACTTTTTATATTTGGTTACTGGCGTTTATGACGACCATGAGTGACACCATGCAATATGCTGCCGGGCGTACTTTTGGAAAAACTAAGGTAGGTTTTGCAGTCAGTCCCAATAAATCGTGGGAAGGTTATATTGGCGGTCTTATTGGGCAGGTAATTTTAACACAAATTTTTTATTTTTCGGCAAAACAGTTTTTCGAGATACCTGAATTTTCCGTTGTTGAATTAGCTTTTTTTTCTATGATTATTTATTTTCTTTCTATTGTGGGGGATCTTTCCGAATCACTCATTAAGCGTGACACCAATGTCAAAGACAGTGGCAAGCTGATTCCCGGTCATGGTGGGGTACTTGATTTAATTGATGCCCTACTACTTACCATCCCGACTTCTTATTACATGATGGTCTTGCGCGATTATGTGAAAAGTCTCAATCTATAGGCTATGCGCCAAAAAGTTATTATTTTAGGCATCACTGGTTCGGTTGGCGATAGCGCGCTTAAGGTTTTACGCAAATTTCCCGAAAAATTTGAACTAGTTGCTTTTTCATACCATAGCAACCATACTTTAGCCTATGCTGTTGCCCAAGAATTTAAGGTAAAGCACATTTGCTGTACTTCAAATTCAGGGGGGGATGTCTGGGATAGTTCTATAACTTTATACCACGATATGGAAGATTTGCTCGATTGTGATTACGACAGTGTACTTATCTCTGTAGTAGGGGCAGTCGGTGTCAAACCAACATACAAAGCAGCTCTGTCTGGCAAGAAGATAATGCTCGCCAATAAAGAAGCATTAGTTATGGCGGGGGATGTCATTATGCCGACGGCGCGACGTTCTGGCAGTGAAATTATCCCGGTTGATTCAGAGCATAACAGTGTATTTCGCTTATTAAAAGCCTGTCCCGATTATGCTGCAATTATTTTAACAGCTTCAGGTGGCCCTTTTCGTTCAGCCAGCGTTGCAGAAATCCGCCATGTTAGCAAAGCCCAAGTGCTTAAACACCCCACCTGGGAAATGGGGCAAAAGATTACGGTTGATTCAGCGGGGATGATCAATAAGAGTTTAGAAATTATTGAGGCGCATCATTTGTTTTCGGTTGGCTATGAACGCCTCTCGGCAGTGATCCATCCCCAGAGTTACATCCACGCTATTGTAGAGCACCGCGATGGCAGTTATTTTTTTCATGTTAGCCAACCTGATATGATTTTTCCAGTAGCGCATGCACTTTTTTATCCTGAAGAGCCCCTACTGACCCAAAACACCCGTACTGTTGAGACTTTTCCCGATTTACAATTTTCACAAGTTGATCGGGAAAAGTTTCCCGGTTTTTTTCTTGGGATTGAATCGGGTAAGAAAGGCGGCTGCTATCCTGCTGTTTTTAATGCCGCTAATGAAGAAGCGGTTGCACTCTTTTTAAAAGAGCAAATTCCATTTTACTGTATACCTGAGAAAATAGAAGCTGCCTTGTCAGCTTCACCTTTTACTAGTACCGAATGTGAGTTTGAGACTTTATTTCAAGCTGATGCCTGGGCGCGCTCATTTGTGCGTGCATTAAAGTAAGTAAAAATGCAATCACAGCTACCCCTCGAAGAACTCAGGCAGCGCTTGCAGCGTGTAACTCATGTAATTATTAAATTGGGTACCGGTATATTAACTCCCCATATTGAAGATCCATCCTCGGATTATTTTAGTCATCTGGCGCAACAGGTAGTTGCGATACGCCGGCAGGGTAAACAGGTCATTATAGTTTCTTCGGGGGCTGTGGGTTTTGGCCGCCAGATACTCAAAAAAAATAACATAAAAGCTTCACATAATACAACGGTACAGGAAAAGCAGGCGATGGCTTCTTTAGGGCAAAGTCTGCTAATTGATACCTACCGCAAAGCGTTTGAGAGGCAACAGCTGCCTGTGGGGCAAATTTTAGTAACCCGCGCTGACCTTTCGAATAGAACTCATTATAGAAATTTAAAAAATACATTAGACCAACTTCTGGAGTGGAACTGTATTCCAGTCATCAATGAAAATGATGTGGTGGCCATTTCAGAACTTAAGCTGGGGGACAATGACACTCTGTCGGCACAGATTGCTGCAATGTACCCCCAGTCTCTGCTGGTATTATTGACTACTATCGACAGTTTTTATATAGATAACCAACCTGTACGTTTTTTATCTAAAGTAGATCAGGATATTCTGCGCCACGCGGGCGGGGCTGCGGCTGGTGGTACAGGAGGTATGCGTACCAAACTGCTGGCGGCTGAACGGCTGCTGTTAGCAGGCCAAATGATGGTAATTGCTGCTGGCAAGGAACCGGAAATTCTACAAAATCTTCTTTTTTCCGGGCAGCCATCTGGAACCTGGTTTTTTCATCCACAGAGTGAACCTGGTCTCTCTGACCGTAAGCGGTGGTTATTGCACCAGAAACATAGCCGTGGCGCTCTGGCAATTGACGCAGGTGCTGTACGCGCATTGCAGACTTCAGCAGCCAGCTTGCTGTTAGTGGGAGTTGTCGCCGCCACAGGCGATTTTAAGAAAAATCAGGTGGTGGATATAATAAATGAACATGGCAACATTATTGGCAAAGGAATTGTAGCTCTCGATCAGGCAGAAATTACTGAAAAAATATTGCGGAAAAAAGAATTTCGCGGTGTAGAAATTATCCACCGGGATAATCTTATTTTATA
>CALHRC010000144.1 GCA_938038265.1 uncultured bacterium | reverse complement strand
GGTGATCTACCCGTGATGACTCCCACGGGCACTTTTGTGATTAATGGTACGGAAAGAATTGTCGTTAACCAGCTTCACCGTTCGCCCGGTGTTTTTATTTTTCATGAAGAACAAAAGAATCTCTATACTGCCAGAATTATTCCCGATCACAAGGGTTCCTGGCTTGAGTTTGAGGTGGATGCCAAGGGTTTGCTGATCGCCCGGATTGACCGTCGGAAAAAATTCCCGTTCACCCTACTGGTAAAAGCGCTTGGTTATGACGGTAATGAGGCAGTTTTACGTCTGTTTTTTAAATCCGAAAAAATACAAATAAAAGGCGTGGCGGCAAAGACATTGCAGAAACATATTGGCCGACGTGTCATCGAAGATGTCATTCACCCTGAGACCGGCGAGGTTCTTCTCGAAGCGGGCGGTCCGCTCAATGAAGATAATTTAGATATCATAAAAGATGCCAAGGTCGATTCCATTGAGCTACTTGTCAACCCCGGAATGGTAGAGGACACGTTGGTGTTGCGCAGTCTGGAGAAGGACGGTGTCAGTGGTACCGAAGAAGCCTTGATCGAGTTTCTGAAAGTCCAGCGTCCGCTTGAGTACAGCGCTGACCATGGCGATCCCGAAAAGAGAGCGCGCAATATTGAGCGTGCGAAAGCTGAGCTATCACGTCTGTTTTTTGATCCTAAAACCTATAATATGGGCAGTGTAGGTCGCTACAAGATAAACGCCCGTTTCAAACACTTAAATCCCAAGGAATTTGCTGACACAGTGGAAGATAAGACCTTGCGTCCGATTGATATCATTGAAACCGTTAAGTACATGGTTAATGTAATCAATGAAGTGGATGGCTATCATTTTGATGATATTGATCATTTGGGTAATCGCCGTGTTCGTACGGTGGGTGAGCTGTTGACCATGCAGCTTAAAACCGGTTTTTCGCGTATGGAGCGGGTGGTCAAAGAAAGGATGAGCATGAATGATGTGGATGTAATGACCCCGCAGTTGCTCATTTCAATCAAACCAATTACTGCTGTTCTCAATGAATTTTTCGGAGCTTCGCAGCTCTCGCAGTTTATGGACCAGACCAACCCCCTTTCAGAAATAACCCACAAACGCCGTCTTAATGCATTAGGGCCGGGTGGATTGACCCGCGAGCGCGCTGGTTTTGAAGTGCGCGACGTTCACTATACGCATTATGGTCGTCTGTGTCCCATCGAAACCCCAGAAGGCCCGAACATCGGTCTGATCGCCTCACTGGCAACCTATGCTCGTCTCAATCCCTATGGATTTGTTGAGACCCCTTATCGTGTAGTCAAGAATGGCAAAGATACCGGTGAAATTAAATACCTGTCGGCAAATGAAGAAGATCATTATGTAATTGCCCAGGCAAATGCCCACCTTGACGAAAACGGAAATTTTCTGGATAAGCTCGTCAGTTGCCGTTACCGAGGTGATTTCCCGCTTAAAAGTCCCGATGAAATTGACCTAATGGATGTTGCGCCCAGTCAGGTAGTCTCGCTATCCACCAGTCTTATTCCCTTTCTGGAACATGATGATGCCAACCGCGCGCTGATGGGTTCCAACATGCAGCGTCAGGCTGTTCCCTTATTAGAAACCGAAGTTCCGCGTGTTGGTACCGGAATGGAATTTCCAATTGCTTATGACAGCGGTGTCTGTCTGATTGCGGAAAACGACGGCGTTGTCGTAAAGGTTGACGCCGATCATATTGAGGTTAAGCGCAATGACGGTGAAATTGATACCTACCGTTTAGTGAAATATAAGCGCACCAACCAGAGTACAACAATGAACCATACGCCGATTGTCAGTGTACATCTTGCGCCAGAAGACGGGAGAGTCGAGAAAATTGATAAAGAGTCTCTCCATTTCACCGGTGATTCTGGCACTAACTATGTTTTCAGTATGACGACCTTCCAGAGTGGTATGAAGGCCATGGTAAAAGCCGGTGCCAGAGTGAGTCGGGGGGATTTACTTGCCGGAGAGATAGTTAAAGGTCGCAAAAGTCAGCCCAATAATAATCGCCAGCGCAAAGCTACGGTTCTTGCAGACGGTCTGGCAACGAAAAACGCTCGTCTGGCATTAGGTAAAAATATCACCGTTGCCTTTATGCCATTTGACGGGTATAACTTTGAAGATGCGATTGTTTTATCTGAGAAAGTGGTACATGAAGATACCTTCACCTCCATCCACATCGAAGAATTTGAGATTCAGGCGCGGGAAACCAAGCTGGGACGCGAAACGATCACTCGCGATATTCCTAATATCAGCGAGCGCGCTTTCCGTGATCTTGATGAAGAAGGTATTATCCGCATTGGCGCGGAAGTGCGGGCTGGCGATATTTTAGTGGGGATGGTGACGCCTAAAGGTGAAACCGACCTGACGCCCGAGTATCGACTGCTGCACAGTATTTTTGGCGAAAAAGCCAAAGAAGTGCGCGATAGCTCTCTGCGTGTTCCTAATGGTTATGGTGGGATCGTTGTCGATGTTATTCGCTTTAATCGCGAGGCCGGCGACGAGCTGCCTGCCGGTATTACAGAAGCCGTAAAAGTTTATGTAGCCCAGAAGCGTAAAATACAGGTTGGCGATAAGATGGCTGGTCGCCACGGTAATAAAGGTGTGATTTCCGTTATTCTGCCGGAAAACGATATGCCCTTTTTGCCTGATGGCACACCGGTTGACATTGTGTTAAACCCTCTCGGGGTACCTTCGCGGATGAACCTTGGGCAGGTATTTGAGACGCAATTGGGTTATATCGGTAAGACTCTCGGCCTGCATTTTGAGACGCCTGTTTTTGACGGAGCTAAATGGGAAGACATTGCGGAATACGCCAGAAAGGCGGGATTAAACGAAGATTCAAAAATAAATCTGCGCGACGGTCGAACCGGTGAATATTTTGCCCAACCTGCTTTTGTGGGTACTATTTACATGTTGAAATTACATCACATGGTAGAAGACAAGATGCATGCTCGTTCCACTGGTCCATACTCGCTGGTTACCCAACAGCCTTTAGGTGGCAAGGCCCAATTTGGTGGTCAAAGGTTGGGAGAAATGGAGGTTTGGGCGCTTGAAGCGTATGGGGCAGCTCATACCTTGCAGGAGTTACTGACCGTTAAGTCTGATGACATGCAAGGGCGTGCGCGCGTCTATGAATCTATTGTCAAAGGTATTCATGCCATAAAGCCGGGAGTGCCGGAATCGTTTAACGTTCTGGTACGGGAAATTCGCTCGTTAGCTCTCGATATTTCCATAACCGATTCACGGGGCGAAATCGTTGAGCTGGCAGAATTGGATGATGAAGCGGGTCGTGTAAGGCGCCGGATTAAAATCGAATCAGTAGAAAATACCTGAACACAGCAAGCAGGAGATAACCGTGAGAGATTTTCATGATTTTAACAAAATAAAAATTCGTCTGGCTTCCCCTGAAAAGATACGTGAATGGTCTAAAGGGGAAGTCAAGAAACCTGAAACAATAAATTACCGCACTCTCAAGCCTGAGCGCGAGGGCTTATTTTGTGAAAAAATTTTCGGTACTACCAAAGATTGGGAATGTTACTGTGGTAAATTCAAGTCCATTCGCTATAAAGGTGTTGTCTGTGATAAATGCGGTGTTGAAGTGACCCATTCTAAAGTACGCCGCGAGCGCATGGGGCATATTGAGTTGTCATATCCCGTAGCGCATATTTGGTATTACCGCACGGTACCGAGCCGCATTGCGCTCATTTTGGATATGACTGCAAATGACGTTAAAAGCGTTCTTTATTTTGAGCGTTACGTCATTATTGATCCAGGTGATTCTGGGTTAGAACCCCGGCAGTTAATCACGTTAGATGAATATAACCGGATGCAGGAAATCCACGGTGATAAATTTTATGCCTCTATTGGCGCGGATGCTATTAAAGAACTGCTGTCCATGGTAAACCTTGAAGAGGTTATCCGCCAGTTGCGTGTGAAAATTGAAGATAAGAAGAAATCTAACGATAAGAGAATGCTTAAGCGTCTTGAGATTCTCGAATCTTTCCGTGACAGCGGGAACCGCCCGGAATGGATGATTCTGGATGTTATTCCCGTTTTGCCTCCTGAATTACGTCCCATGGTTCAGTTGGAGGGCGGGAGGTTTGCTACATCCGACCTGAACGATCTGTACCGGCGCGTCATCAACCGCAACAATCGACTCAAGCGCTTGCTGGCTCTTAAAGCGCCCGACATCATTGTTTCTAACGAAAAGCGCATGCTACAAGAAGCGGTGGACGCGCTGTTTGACAATTCGCGGCGCAAGAAATCGATCAAGGGGAAAGGTAACCGACCGCTCAAATCGCTTTCTGATATGCTTAAAGGAAAGCAGGGACGTTTCCGCCAGAACTTACTTGGTAAGCGCGTGGATTATTCTGGGCGTACCGTTATCGTAGTTGGGCCTGAGCTGAAGATCTACCAGTGCGGTCTGCCTAAAAAAATGGCGCTTGAATTATTTAAGCCCTTTATCATGAAATGGTTAGTTGATCGCGAATATACACAGAATATAAAATCAGCCAAGCGGATGATTGAAAATGAAGAGCGTGAGGTTTTTCAGGGGCTGGAAGAGGTAATTCATGAACATCCAGTTCTGCTCAACCGCGCGCCAACTCTGCACCGGTTGGGTATTCAGGCCTTTCTCCCGGTTCTGGTTGAAGGCAAAGCTATCCAGCTACACCCTCTGGTCTGTCATGCGTTTAACGCCGACTTTGACGGCGATCAGATGGCGATTCACGTGCCACTGTCGCCCCGTGCCCAGCTTGAAGCGTGGATGCTGATACTCTCGGCGCACAATCTCTTGAATCCAGCTAATGGTCAACCAATTGTGGGGCCAACCCAGGATATGATCCTCGGTCTGTATTATCTGACCGCTGAAATGAGTGGTGGCTTAGGCGAAGGGCGGATCTATGACAACTTTGATGAGGTTGTTTATGCGTTAGAACGCGGTTTGCTGGAACAACGGGCTAAGATACAATTCTATCACAATGACCGTCTAATTGAAACAACAGCGGGACGTCTGCTGTTTAACCAATTACTCCCGGCAGATTATCCATTTGTGAACCGTGCTTTGACAAATAAATCAATCAACGAAATTATTGCGGATCTTTACAAGACCCGCGGAGCTGCCGTTACAGTGAAGTTTCTTGATGCGATCAAGAAGCTGGGCTTTCAGTATGCGACAAAATTTGCCCCGACTATTTCGTTAGCTGACGTCAAGATTCCCGAATCAAAAGCAAAAATTATTGATAAAGCCAATAAAGAAGTGGAGAAAGTCGAAGGTGAACACCGCAAAGGTATCATTACCAATGAAGAGCGTTACAAAAAGGTAATTGATATCTGGACAATTGCTAACGAAAAGATTACGGAAGATCTCTTCAACTTGCTCAGCCAAGACCAGAATGGGTTTAACTCGATTTACGCCATGGCGGTTTCCGGGGCACGGGGTTCGCGTTCTCAGATTCGCCAGCTTGCCGGTATGCGTGGTCTAATGTCAAAGCCAAGTGGGGATATCATTGAGCTGGCGATCCGGGCGAATTTCAAAGAAGGGTTAGGGGTACTTGAGTTCTTCATCTCAACCTCAGGCGCGAGAAAAGGTCTTGCTGATACCGCGCTCAAAACTGCTGATGCCGGATATCTTACCCGTCGTCTAGTCGATGTTTCGCAGGATGTCATTATTCGGGAAGACGACTGCGGTACAGAAGACGGTTTTGTGCTCAGTGCCGATAAAGAGGGCGATAAGGTAATTGTTTCGTTACGACAGAAAATTTTTGGTCGCTACCTGCAGCAGGAAATCCGCGATCCCAATACAGATGAAATACTGCTGATCCCCGGAACTTTTATTACGGAGGATATCGCGCAGCAAATTGAGAACCTGGGGTATGAGTATGTAAAAGTGAGATCCATCCTCACCTGTGAGTCGCTCAATGGCGTCTGTAAAAAATGCTACGGTATGGATTTAGCGACTTTAGCCCCAGTAGAAAAAGGCGAAGCTGTCGGCATAATTGCTGCCCAGTCGATTGGTCAGCCGGGAACCCAGTTGACCATGCGAACTTTCCACGTGGGTGGTACGGCGACGACCAAATCTGCAGAAAGTACTGTTAAAGCGCCCTATGATGCTCTGGTGCGCCAGATACAAGGGCGGATTGTAGTTAGCCGTGATAAGAAGCGGGTGTTAGCTAAACGCGGGAGCATTATGCTTGCCCAAGTGATAGATGTATTTAAAAATTCTGAGATTGAAGAGTTGGTGGTAGAAGATGGCGCCAAAGTGATCAAGGGTGAAGTTATCTACCGTAAGAAAAGTAAGGATGGCGCCCCGCAGCCGGTCTATGCTCCGGCACCAGGTACGCTGTTTACCGAAGGGGATCGCCACTATCTGTTAGGCGCTGATTATTCGATACAATTGGAATCGGGTTCCGTTATGCACGTCGAAAGTGGCAACTTTGTGAAAGCTGGCGAACTGATCTGTGAATTTGACCCATATAACAACCTCATTATCGCGACTGCTTCAGGCAAAATTGAGTTTGTCGATATCGAGGTGGGTAAGAACCTCAAAATTGAAGATTCTGAAAAAGGTAGTGGCGTTGCGATTAGAAAAATAGTCTCTTATCGTAAAGAAAAACTGGTTCCCCGCCTAATGATCTATGACAAGGGTAAATTGACTGCTGAAGTTACTCTGCCTGTTAATTCAATTTTACAGGTAGAAAAAGGTTCCGTAGTTCATGAAGGCGATATCCTTGCAAAAATTGAAACGAAGGCTGAAAAAACCCGCGATATCACCGGTGGTCTGCCGCGCATCGATGAGCTCTTTGAAGCACGTCATCCCAAAGAGCCATGCCACCTGGCCGAGATTGACGGTGTCATACGAGATCCCGGCGAGATCGTCCGTGAAAAACGCGTTCTCTATATCACGCCTTCTGAGGAGGGGCAGGAAGAAGTCTCAATTGCTATTCCGGTGCATAAGCAGATTTTAGTGCAGGATGGCGAGATGGTCACGAGAGGAGAGCCACTTTCCAATGGCGTGATGGATCCCCATGATATCCTGCGTATTTTAGGCGAGGAAGAATTGCAGCGCTACCTGATTCGCGAGATTCAGGAAGTCTATCGTCTGCAGGGTGTGAGCATCAACGATAAACATATTGAAATTATCTTGCGGCAGATGATGCGTAAAGTTGAAGTCGTTGATGCGGGGGATACAAACTTTCTTCCGATGACACAAGTCGATAAAATTATCTTCAAAAAAGAAAACCAACGGGTAGAGCGGGAAGGCGGCGCTCCAGCCACGGCAGTACCGATCCTGATGGGGCTTACCAAGGCTTCTCTGAATTCAGAAAGCTTTCTCTCTGCGGCGTCTTTTCAAGAAACAACCCGTGTTCTGACAGATGCCGCAATTAAGGGGAAAGAAGATCCTCTTGAAGGCCTCAAAGAAAACATTATTATTGGTCACCTGATCCCTGCCGGTACTGGCCTGCGCGATTACCGCAGGGTGCGCGCTTACAAACATGTCCTCGGCGATCTCTACTACACTGAGGAGGAGCTTGAGAACATGTACCAGGCGGCGGAACCGCCTGATGCTACAGCTCTCTCGGCGGTGTCGGTGGGTGGCGACCATGATGATGACGAGGATGAGGAGTGAGCGATGGGCTCACTCCCGAAGAATGTTTCGTTGACAGGTCGTTTTGAAAATAAAGTTTGACTTAAAATTAGATCGGAAAAATCCAACAAGAGGAAGCAATGCCTACTATTAACCAATTGATTCGCCATGGACGCGAAAAAATTATCAAAAAAACAAAATCCCCCGCTCTGCAGTCTTGCCCCCAGCGGCGGGGTGTCTG
>CALHRC010000143.1 GCA_938038265.1 uncultured bacterium | reverse complement strand
TCTTCGGCGTACCTGAAGGTGGCCAGAAACAAAAACGCACCGGCCTGGGTTCGGGTTTCGTAATCAGTAAGGATGGCTATATTGTCACCAACCACCATGTGGTACAGAAGGTCGATAAGATCACCATTAAATTCGTCAACCGCAAGGATGCCTCTGCGAAACTTGTCGGTTCTGACCCGGCATCAGATATTGCGTTGCTGAAAGTTGACGGGGTGAAAGATCTCAAAACAGTCTATTTTGGCGATTCTGATAAAATTGAAGTGGGGGATATTGCAATCGCGATCGGAAATCCCTTTGGTCTATCTTCTACTTTTACCATGGGAGTCATTTCATCTAAAGGCCAGGATGTCAATTCCGCCGATGGCATGACCCGTATCCAGACAGATGCGCCAATTAACCCGGGAAACTCTGGTGGGCCACTGCTTAACCTCAGGGGTGAGGTGATTGGTATTAACCAGATGATATATTCGCAATCAGGTGGTTCGGTGGGTATTGGCTTTGCCATCCCCATTAACCACGCTTTGCAGGTAATTGAAAAACTAAAAACCGGTAAACCAGTGAAACAAGGATATGTGGGTATTTCTATTTTACCAGACCCTTCCGATGAATACCTTGAGGCATTGAATATCAAAGACAAAAAAGGTCTGCTGGTGCGTGAAGTAATAGTGACCTCACCTGCTTACAAGGCAGGTATCCGGGCCAATGATTTTATTGTTGAGGTGGATGGCAAGCAAGTTGAGAAATTTTCACAACTTAAAAGTGCGATCATCAGCAAGGGGCCAGGCGGTGAACTGCGGCTCAAGGTCTTTCGCGACGGTGAGTATAAAAATTTCACGGTAAAAATTGGCGAAGCTCCTGAGCAAATAGGGGACTGATTTGCTCCTGGTTGCCGACGCGGGCAATACCCAAACCGTATTCGGCATCTGGAACGGTAAATCTCTGCTGTCAAGCTGTCGTGTTTCAACCTATTCTTATGGTACTGCCGATGAATGGAGCTGGATGCTGCGCTCCTGGCTGGCTGCCGAAGGCGGTCACTTTCGGCATTTAGAAATCAATGAAGCAATTATTTCTTCTGTGGTGCCGTCAGTTACCCAGGAACTGCTCTCCGCTTTGCAAAAACTGGGGGCGAGCCGGATCGGTTTGGTACATCCGCGCATGCGCTTGCCATTTACTTTCGACTATGAGAATTACCTTACGTTAGGGGCAGATCGCATCGCTAACGCAATTGCCGGTGTCAGGTTTTTCGGAGAGAATCTAATCATTGTTGACATGGGCACGGCAATAACTTTTTGTCTAATCACACAAAGGGTCTATCGCGGGGGAGTCATTGCCCCGGGGGTCTATACGGCACTTCGATCGCTGTCAGAGAGAACAGCTAAGTTACCGGAGGTCAGTTTACAATACCGGGAAAATGCACTCAGTAAATCAACGGTCGCTTCGATTGAAGCGGGGATGTATTTTGGCTGGCGGGGTTTGGTGCGCGAAACGATTGACTCCCTGCTGCGCGCTCCTGAGGCAATTGCAGTGCGCGGGAAAATTAAAATAATTCTAACCGGTGGTATTAGCGAAGAGCTGGGGTTCAGTGTAGAATTAGCGGATGTTGTGGACAGACAGCTTACCCTGCGCGGGTTGCTAGCAGCAAGGGAGTATTTGTTCTGATGCGCTCGGTTGCGCTGGCGTGTATAGCAACGTTACTGGCATTCTGCTCGTCGGGATCGACAACCGGGTTGCTTTACGAACGCAAGTCTGTTGATAGAGAAACTGCGGTTGCACAGGCAGGACAGCCGGTGTATGCCAAAGTGCGGGTAGGTTCAGGCGCCGGACGTGCCAAAGTAATTTATTCACATTATATCTTTTTGGGAGCGACCCAGAATGAGCTACTATTTTCTTATGAAGAGCATTATGATCGAATAAAAGAACAGGCCGATCTCAAAGAGCCGAAATCAATACCTTACCCGAACGGAGAGGCTTTTCTTGAGGAAATGAAACTGGTACTTTATCGGGTTACCCCGACCTTGGTCGAGTACAAACTGGAAGCGGTTAAATGAGAATCACTATCATCGGGCGCTATGTCTTTATGCATTTTATTGGCCCCTATATCGTGGCAGGACTTTTCTTTACGTTTATCATAATGGTTTTTTACCTAAAAGAGGTAATACGCATTGCTATTGAAAAAAAACTCAGTTTTCTTTTAGTGGCCGAACTGATGTTTTATTCCCTTGGCTGGACAATTTCAATGACCTTGCCGATGGCGGCATTGATGGCTGTTATTATGGCAATTGGTCGTCTTAACGGCGAATCGGAACTAATCGCGATGCGCGCCGGGGGTATTACTTATCCGAGAATTTTTCGCCCATTTCTAATCTTTGGGATTTTGATGACAGTCTTCATGATGTTTTACAGTCACGTAGTAATTCCATTCTGTTACACACAAATGGCCACTATTATGAAAACTATAACCAGGGCTGACCCTGTTGCCGTGATTACCCCCGGACAGTTTGTAACTCTGGGGCAATCAGATAAAGTCAAACAAGTAATCTATGCGGGTAACCGCAGAGAAACAAAACGCAGAGAAATTCTGGAAAACATCCAGATCCGCAAAATTGCTGAAGTCAAGGGATCGTCGCGACTGACTGAACTGGTTATCGCGCGCGAAGCCGAACAAATTGAAAAGCCGGGTGTGGATGGAGAAACCATAAAAGCCCTGCGCCTTTACCGCGGCTTTATTTTTTCAAGCAATGACACCAACACTTCGTTTATGCGGGTAGATTTCAGCAATGGTTCACTTGACGTAAACCTGAACTTACAGACATCGCTCAATACTGAGCTCAATGAAAATGAATTTGCCGCCTTTACTATGCCACAACTGAAAGAAGCCATTGAAAAATACCGGGGCGCTACCTCCGAAAAACACCGGCGCTTTCACCTGCAAGCGAGAACGGAATACCATAAACGATTTTCTCTGCCTTTTGCTACGATCAGTTTTCTAATTCTGGGTTTTCCGCTGGGTATCTCTAACCGACGCAGTGGCAAAGGGATGGGTTTTGGGATTTCAATTGTATTTATCTTTGTGTATTTCATTTTCTATTTGATGGCAGATTCCCTGGCCTCAAGCGCGAAAATTCTGCCCCCCTTGGTCGCTGCCTGGTCAGCAAATCTGGTGATTCTGCTCACTGGCGCCTGGTTTTTCTGGAAGCGAACTCGCAGTTACTAAAAAGCGGGGCACGCTCACGGTATAAGCCAAGTAGGCGACAAGGAACAGTTGTAACCACCCAACTAGTTCCCGGTGTGGGTTTTTTAGTTACCAAAAACCCTATTATGTCACATAGTACCCGCTTTTGGGTGGGAATTTCCCTATCTGTTCTTAGAATTCCTGAACAAAAGCGCATTACATCCCCCACAGAGGTCTTATTAGTTACTAAAAGCTGAATTATGTCCCATGGGGGGGATATCCTACCTCTTTGCAGGTTTTTAGTTACTAAAAAACGAGATTCTGTCACCTGGGGGATGGTTTTTCTGATAGGGAATTCCCCATCCGGTATGGAAATCCACATCCCTGTTCAGGAATTCTAACAACAGGGTTTTCCCCCATAGTAAGAAATTCCATATTCCGGCGTGTCTTACATAAAGCAAGCCGGGGGTAGCGGAAGCCCGGCAAGCCGAGGGCGACAAGCCCCCTTTTTATTTTTCAATTAAACGAGTAACAATTGTCTGCCACTCTGTAAAGGATGGAGATGCTTCTCGGTTGAATTCAACTCCGAAGCTGTTCATACTTTGGCTCTCATCACCCTGCAGCTTTTTCATCCAGCGGACAACGCCGCGCAGCTCAAGTATTTTTTCTTGGTGCGGGCTTTTATGCGCCAGAATCCAGATAATTACTTCATCAGCGACATCGTATTGCATGAAGGAGTGAAACGACATGCCACTGTTCGATACATCCGCCAGATAAGGTGACTCGAAAAGTTCAGGCTTATTAAGCTCTTTGTCAAATCGGGCCACCCAACAATGACTTAGGCCGTGTTTGCGCGGCGATTTTCGGCGGTCAGAATATGGCTGTTCAAAGGCCAGGATGAGATTTTTTTCAAGTAGCCTGTCGCTGACTGGCTTCTGGAAGATATAGGCCAGCTCTGCCATAACATCCGGGTGGTTGTGCAGGATGCTCGGCATGGCTGAGACGATGAAGATAAAGATTTCGGGATTTCTTTTTCGGAGTTCTGGTATTAATGGAATTGAGGTCTCGGACCCAAGCAGCAGATCTAGTATGGCCAGATCATATTTTTGTGCCAGTAACGTGTTTTGCTCATTAAGGTCAGTATAGGCATAAGGAGTACCCCCCAGGCGATGGATAATGCGCACTAATGCTTGCCGGCTAACCCGGGCATCTTCAACTATTAGAGCATGCTTGCCTTTAAGAGGTCGGTAAATACACTGCTCAATAACCCGACTTATCTTTTCGGCGGTTGCCGGTTTTTCAATGAGGAAGTCAACCATCTGCTGTATTTCAGGTCGTTTGTTCAAAAGATCGGGCAGCGCGGTTTGGATAATAATTCTCAGGTTAGGATTCTGCTCTTTCAGTTGCGGAATGATATCAATGGTATTAAAATCATTTACCATAATATCCATGATAGCGATGTCATAGTAATTATCAAATATCTGATCGGGGTCATCAACCGCAGAAAAGACGTGCATATTGCCGCCAGCCTGGCTGATAACTCTCTCTAATACGCTGCGCGAGACGCGGGAGTCTTCTATGATGAGAATTTCTTTATCTTTGAGCGAATCGGCTTCCATTACATCCGATTACTTCAGTGCGTTGGCAATAGATGAGATAAGTCTTTCTTCGGCAAAGGGTTTGATGATAAAATCATGCGCACCAGCTTGTATTGCTTCTTTTATGAAACGGGATTCACCTAAAGCAGAAACTATAATGATACGAGCTTTGGGATCGATAGCTTTGATCTTTTTGGTCGCCTCTATCCCCCCAACTTTTTTCATGGAAATATCCATGGTAACGATATCGGGTTTCACTTCAGGGTACATTTGGATCGCCTCCAGACCGTCCTGGGCTTCGCCCACGATCTCATACCCTTTGTTTTCCAGATGTTTGCGAATAACCTGCCGCATGTATCCGGAGTCATCGACAATCATAACTCTTGTATTGCCGGCCATTTGCACCTCATTTTATTTTTCATTCAGGTCGTCAAATACTAAACGGTTATTTCAGGTATAAGAATCAGCAATTCTGCGGCAATATCTTCGTGTTCCCAAAGAAACTGGTTTTCAATATAGAGAATTTCAAACGCGTTTTCGCTTAGTTTGCTCTGTATGCTCTCAATGATTTCTTCTTTTGATTCGAGTACGGTGGGGACACCTGGCTCTACAATGACATCAGTCAGATGGGTAAGGCTGTTGGTATAGCTGCTGCCAAGGATATTCGTAACTTCCATGATGGGCTCATAGTCTATTTCGTCAGGGATGGGCAAGTTTGCTTCGGTCAGAAGTAATTTAACTACCCGGGCAGCATTGTCGGTTGTCAAAATAAAGTGTACTGCCCCATCAAGTGGCTCCATGGGGAGCATGAAGTCCACCAGATTGGATTTAGTGGCTTTCAGCTTATTCAGCAGGGTATCGATCTTGTCAATATGGATATGCCGTCCCTTGCTCTTGTCGAGTTTAATGTTTCGGCTGCCGGTGAGTGCTTGGATGCCCTGTATGGCCCGAATATTGCCCTGGCGCAGCCATTCTTTCAACAGGTCGCGCTTATCCGGATCAAAGAGCTCTTTAAGTTTTTTCAAGCTGGCTTCCCGCTGGTCTTCTTGGTGGAAGGAGAGAGCCCCAGATTCCTGTAAGCTGAGAGAGCTGATATCCACCAGGGGGCTGGCATCCGCTCTGGCCTTGCGAACCAGCTCGTCAACCAGCGACTGCTTATTCTGTGGGGTGGATGGCTCTATGTTAGGCTGTGCTTCAACCGCTTTAACTGTTTCTTTCATGGGTGTTTGCTCCGGTTTATCTTGCTGCTCTGCTTCAGGCGCTGGAGTACTAACTACCGTCGGCGCTTCTGCTGCCCGCCTTTTTTTCTCTTTTTCAAGACGGGCAATGCTGTCAAGGATAGGACCTTCATGCCGTACAAAGCTGATGCGTGTATTTCTCTCGGTATTCAGCAGTCCACTCGAGAGCTGCCGGTATATCTGGATAATACCGTGGACATCAAGGATCAGAATTATATCGCCGTCGCCAAGAATTGAGGCGCCAGAAATACCTTCTACAGTGCGGTAATGTTCCGCGAGGGATTTAATTACCATCTCATGGCGGGTCAAAAACTGGTCAACAAGCAGGCCCACTAAGGTGTCATTATATTCAACAACAATGACTGGGAAAGTAGCGTTTTCCGAAGAGTGCGACGAGGGAATATTGAAAATTCGATTAAGTCGAATCAGCGGTATAAGAGTGTCTCGCAGGCGCACCATTTCGCTGCCTTCAATCATTAGAATGTTCTCACGAGTAACTTTCTGTGTTTCAACAATCGACGCCATGGGAATGGAAAATTTCTCATCGCCTACCGTGACAATCAGGGCGTTGATAATCGCCAGAGTTAAAGGCAATTTTATGATAATTTTAGTGCCTTGATCTTTTTTGCTCTGGATATCCAACGTACCATTGAGCATTTCAACGCTGCGTTTGACAATGTCCATGCCGATCCCACGGCCAGAGAGATCGTCAACCGAATCTTTCGTGGAAAGGCCTGAGTGGAAAATAAGCATTTTAGCTTCATCTTCCGTAATAGATGAAGCCTGCTCTTTCGTCAGAATGCCAGCCTGGATGGCCTTACTGACTATCTTGACATAATCAAGCCCTTTGCCGTCGTCCTCAATCACTACGTTGATGTAGTTACCTTCTTGAAAAGCGTGCAATTTAAGCTGCCCGGTGGCTGGTTTACCTTTCTGCACGCGCACCTCGGCTTCTTCAATGCCGTGGTCGAGCGCATTACGTACCAGGTGGGTGAGAGGCTTGATCATCTCATCGATAATTTTCTTATCAATTTCCGTTTCTTCGCCAAGCAGAGTCAGTTGGATTTTTTTACCCGAGCGGCCACTGTAATCCCGAACAAAGCGTTTGAAGCGTGAAAATACCTGCCCAATGGGAACCAGTCGCGATTTCATGACTAATTCCTGCACGTCAGCAGAGATGCGAAAAATTTCTTTTACCCGATCGCGTACCTGCCTTTCCAGTTCGACCAGTTCGGGTCTATCTTTAATGATTTCTTGGATCTGCAGCAGGCCACTGTTGGCAATTACCAGCTCGCCAACTAAATTCAGTAGCACATCCAAACGGCTGACGGGAATGCGCACTGTATCACCGGTAGAAGTATCTTCTTTAACAGAACGGCCGGTGCCGGTCTCGTCAGAACCATCCGCCTCATGCCGTTTTTTTTGCAGCCTTTTCTGGTCTTCTTCATCAAGTACTTCAATGCGCTCAATCAGATCAACATGAATTCTTTCGGGGATGTCGTCTTTCGCCAGATCAGTCTTAATGTAGTAGCCAATTTCACGGTCGGAATTGGCAAATTCAGGCAATTCTCTTTCGTCTTCGGGCGGGTAAGAATGCACGATCTGCCCGATTTGCCCGACCCGTGTTTCTACCAGAAATGCCCTAACAGCGGGCGCCGGTTCGTGCGGCGAAATCCAAATACGCACCAGAGTGGTGCCGGGGCGGTATTCCACAATGGTTTCCCTGTTATTATGTTCGTCAGCAACAGGAGTGGTGTTTTCTTCTGGCGCGCTTTCCAGAATACCATTAACTCGCTGTATCAGATGCTGTACGGGGATACTGCCGGGATCGCCACCCTCCGCTAAAGCCTGACCGATGGTATTGATGGTGTCTTTACATTCCAGCAGGATATCGATTACTTTTCGTGTGATCGGCGTATTGCCCTTTTTCATTTCCTGGAACACGTTTTCCATGGTGTGTCCCAGATCGACCAGGTTCTTGAGATCGAGAAAACCGGCGTTTCCTTTAACTGTGTGCGCTACGCGAAAAATTTCAGATAGAATTTCTTTGTCATCCGGATGTTCTTCCAGCGCAATAATCGCATTGTCCAGGTAAGACAGGTTCTCATTTAACTCTTCGAGAAATACGCGCAGGTCCTCTTTATCTTGTACCTGGGTCATAGAAAATTATCGGTCTTTCTTTAAGTATTGTCAAGCATTTTGGGCTGGCAAAGTGGTTTCAAGTGACCTCTGCGCCAAAGCGTTGCATTATTTTAGTCAGTTCTTTTTCTACATCCTTGCGGAACATGCCATGCATCATAGAGACATCTTCCTTTACTAAAGAGGCAGTAAATCCTTGCTCAGAGGATTCTATTTGGTAAAAAATTCTTGAGGTACCAAACTGGGAAAAAGCTACCACAAACTGATCGTCTTTCAATTTGAACTCGGTAATTTTACCCAATGGCCCCAGGTGAAGGGCTTTCTGCACCTTACGCGAGAACTTTTCAGGGGTGTCGCCGCTGACCCGAATCTTTTTCATGCGGTTGTTAAACAAGGAGGGATGACCCGGTCAATCTTTTCGCAAAATAACCTGC
>CALHRC010000142.1 GCA_938038265.1 uncultured bacterium | reverse complement strand
AACGCTGTAACTTCAGGCAAACCCTCCGGCCCTAAAGGATAGGGGCTAACGCCGATATTGACTTGTTTGGTTATACGGTACTGTTGCCATGACATAAAGCTCTCCTATAGGTATATACCCACCAGAAGGGCAAAAATTTGCGTTTTGTGTAAAAAATATTATTATATAGAAGGAAGTTGAACGTAAGTTCACATCCGGGGTTTTGGGTAGTCGTTATTCACGTAACCACCAAGCGATCCACCGAAGGGGTAACGAATAGCAGGTCTTGTTAGTGACTCAAAAAGCTTAAATTATGTTCCCTATGGGATGGTTTTCTTAATGGGAAATTCCCCTTCTGGTAGGGAAATCCATAGCCTGTTCAGGAATTCTAAGAACAGAAAAACCGGGGGTAGCTAAAGGCTGGACAGGCTCCGGCAAGGTTTGAGCGGATAGCGAAAAGCGGTGGCCGCTTGCGGCCATGCCCCCTACGGGGGCAAGCCCGGCCGCAGCGAGGGGGCGGTGAGCCCCCTGCCTTTACTTTTAGATGGGGAATTCCCCATCAGTTCTTAGAATTTCTAAATAGGGATTTATTGGGTCCTGACCTTCTCTGCCATAGGGGATTTCGATTGACTGCAGGAAAGGGAAAATGATTTCAAGTACCTATGAAACAACTACTTCTTCCTTTTTTACTGTTAGCTATAGTTATGCCAACAGCCTGCACTCCCCTTTCCCGGGAAAAAGTCATCCCCACCCTTGAAGAAAAAATGGCCGATGAAAGCAATCCCTTAGTACTTATGGAGACCAGCATGGGAGATATGATCCTTGAGCTTTACCCCAAAGCGGCGCCTAAAACTGTAGAAAACTTTATTGGTTTAGCCGAGGGCACCAAAGAATTCACTGATACTGATGGTAAAAAAGTAAAGCGTCCTTATTATGACGGTCTTACCTTCCACCGGGTCATTCCCAATTTCATGATCCAGGGTGGTGATATTCAGGGGGATGGTCGTGGCGGCCCGGGGTATTACTTTGAAGATGAAATTTCTTTGGCGGCGTTAGGTCTTGATAAAATTACCTTGAAAGATTCTCCCCAGTACCAGCGCGAAGCCCAAAGTGCAGCTCGCGAACGGGTATTTGCTAAACTAAATATCAAGTCTCAGGCAGATCTGGATAAAAAAATGCAGCAGGCCAATGCTGAGTTTCAGAAAGAATTACAGAATGTCATGAAGCTCACGGTAGGTGAAGCTCTGAAGGCTGCCGGTTACCAATATAATGAAGGATTGCCATCTGTCCCTGTTGCGCAATACACCCTTGCCATGGCCAATGCCGGTCCCAACACGAATGGCAGCCAGTTTTTTCTCAATTTAGTTGATAATTTTTATCTTAATGGCAAGCATACGGTTTTCGGCAAAGTGCTGAAAGGTCGCGCTGTGATGGAAAAAATTGCTGCAGTGGAACGCGACCAGCAGGATCGCCCCAAAACCCCAGTACTGATAAAAAAAGTCCGCGTTTTGCAATAGTTTTCATGGGGACTGCCGGAATAATTCGTGCAGCAATTTTAGGTGCCGGCGGATTCACCGGACAAGAGCTGTTACGCTTATTTGCTTCACGAGACGATGTCAGCATTGAGCTGGTAACTTCCAATGAGTATGCGGGCAAAAGGCTATCTCAGGTTTTCCCCCAGTTGCAAACTAATCGTTATCTTTCTTTGGTATTTTCTCGCCATCCTGATACAGCCGATGATTTGCCTGAAGTTGACATAGTTTTTTTGGCCGTACCGGATGAAGCTGCGTTGCACTGGGCGCCTCTTCTGCTTGAGAGAAACATTAGGGTAATTGATATCTCCGGCAGTTTTCGCTTGCAAGATCCCACACAATTTCAAACATACTATAAATTAGAGCATAGCCATCCGCATCTGCTCAAAGAGGCCGTCTATGGTTTGTGTGAGCTCAACCGCGAACAGATTAAGGGGGCGCGTCTTTTAGCCAATCCGGGGTGTTACCCCACTTCCATTACCATCCCCCTATTGGCGATGAAAGAATACTTGAATATATTCTCACCGCGTCTGGTAATCGACGCCAAGAGTGGCACCTCGGGTGCAGGCGGCCGCAAAGAGAAAGACAGTCTGGGTTATTCCACGGTCTATGAAAATTTTCGCGCTTATCGTATAGAAGGGCACCAGCATACTCCCGAAATTGAACAGACGGCGGCTTTGCTCTTTGGCTGTCCGATTACAGCTCGGTTTACTCCACACCTGCTGCCGATGTTCCGCGGGATTTTGTCAAATACCTATCTGTTCTGCAATGACGGGACAATTGATTTCATAAAGTTGCAGCAGGCGGCGGATGGTTTTGCGGAACAGGAACCCTTTGTCCGTTATTACCGCGACCCAAACAAGATCGAACTGAAAAACGTCCAGCAGACAAACTTTGTCGATTTTTCTCTGTATTACGATGAGCGCAACCGGATAGTGCAGGTAATTTCTGCTACCGACAATTTGGGCAAGGGGGCGGCTGGTCAGGCAATACAAAACATGAATTTGATGTTTAGCAAAAAAGAAACTGAAGGTTTATTGTGAAAACCCTGCTCATCATCCGTCATGCTAAATCAGATCACTCCGATCCGGGGCTAAATGATTTTGATCGCCCGCTAAATGAGCGTGGCGAAAAAGAAGCTATAGCGTTAGGTAAAGCTCTTGAAAAAGCTGGTTTATTCCCAGAATTCATTTGGTGCTCTCCCGCCAAACGAGCAAAGAAAACAGCCGAGCTGCTACTGCGCAAGAGAAAAAGCGCACCGGATATCCTGCGTTTTGACAACGAGCTCTATCCCGGTTCAGGGCTATCCGCTATGGCACTTTTAAAAACAACCCCACAAAATAGCCATACCGTGGCTCTCATCGGACATAATCCTAGTCTGGAATCTTTTCTGTCATCCTTGATCAGCCGGGGGGATGCCATGGTTCGGCTGACGACATCCGCGGCAGCAGTTATTGATTTTTCATTTGACCGTTGGAAAGATATTTGCGAAGACAGTGGCACCTTGCGTTTGTTGTTGACCGGCAAGCTGGCTAAAAACCTGTTATGAGTGAACTCTCTGCCCATGTGAAAAAACTGCGTGTTGCCTGGATTGCTGACATTTTTGACGAAGTGTCAGGTATCATCACTGATACCGAAGAAATGAATGACCAGGCGAAAAAGCACGGAATTTTCTGGCAACCGATCACCTGTTACACCAAAGCTTTGGCACCGTTTCACGTCATTAAACCGGTTATAAGTATTCCAACCAACAGTTTTTACGCAGGCACATCGTTTCACGTGCCAATTTTTCTAAATGTTACGTCTTACCTACGGCGTATCAACGCCAACATAATTGTCTCAAACACGCCCGGGGTCATGGGGATGATTGCCATGGCGGCAGCTAAGCTATTGGGCTTGCCTTGGGTTGATATCTATCACACCGATATGGATTCTTATGCTAAAAAGTTAAGTAAAGGTCTTATTTTTGGCAATCCATTAGTTGAGCCATTGATAAATTCGGCGGGGTTATTTTATCTCAAACAATACCAAAAACAAGCGGATCTCATCTTTGTACGCACTAGGGAATTTTGGGATCTCAAAGTAAAAAAAGGACATTCGCCTTCTAAGCTACGCTACTATCCCGCGGGGGTCAATGTTGATCATTGGAATCCATCCTACAAAAACCGCGCTATTTGGAACCGATACAATATAAATTCTGAAAAATTTATTGTACTTTATGTTGGACGGATTACCAGAGTCAAAGACATTCTCTACTTGCTTGATTTTTTCAAAAACAACCAGTTAAACGACTGTGAGCTGGTGTTAGTTGGCGGTGGCCCCGAAAAAGAACCTTACGAACGCCAGTATAAGGCAATAAAAAATATTCATTTTCTTGGGGTAAAACGCGGGCAGGAGCTTCAAGAAATCTATGCTTCTTCAGACCTTTACGTACTTCCTTCCCCCACAGAGACATTAGGTAAAACCGTGCTTGAAGCAATGGCTTCGGGGGTGCCAGTGTTAGTTTCTGATAAAGGCGGCCCCCGTGATTATGTACAAGATAACCGCAATGGCCGTATTTTCCAGGCGGGCAATTATCACAGTTTTGAGCAGGTGTTAAAAGAGATTCTTTCCAATAGAGAAATTTTGCCGGCGTTAGGAAATGCCGCCCGGGAATCCATGATGTTACATACCGATGAGCAGCTTTTTCGCAAATTTGCCACGGACATAGCTGACTTAATAGATTGACAGAGTATCCCCCAACAGCCATGCTCGGTGTATGAGTGGCATAAAAAATACAACCTTTCTCGAAGCTATTACGGCAGCCATCCAGCATGAAAAAGATTTTTTTGACTTCTGCATGAAGACCTACGAAGAACTGAATGAGGGCTTAATTAAAGATTTCTTTTTTGATCTTGCAGAAGATAGCGATGAGCATATCAAGCTGATTCAGCAACTTTACAGCCAGGTCTTAGGTGGCGAACCTTTACCTAACCTAAAATACCTCGGCGAAGTTTATAAATTTCAGGCGACCTCAATCCAGAAACTGATGAGGCGCCTTGACCGCAACAAGAAGCTAAGTGCCAACGGTAATGAAATGGAAGCACTACGTTTAGCCCAACAAGAAGCCGATGATGCAATATATATATTTGAAGTGCTCAGTCAAAAATTCAACGACCCGGGGATTCGTGCGCTGTTCCGGCAAATGGCTGCTTTTAACCGCGAGCGTTCCGCGATGTTAGAAGGATGTATGGTGTTTTACCACCCCACGGCAGAAAAAAATGATGACTTAGCTTACTATGCCAATACCGATCTTATGAATCCCTGAAAGTTAGTTGTTTTTTGTTTTCTTGACGACCTTTTTATAGAGGGCCTCAAGCTGTTCAGCGCAGCGGTGTACTTCATGTCGGGTGGCAATCTTCAGACTCTCCCGAGACATTTGTGCATATAGTTGCTGGTCGCTTAAAATTTTGCGGATCGCCGAGCTGATTGCCGCAATATCAAACGGCATACAGATATAGCCGTTCTTGCCGTCATGGATCAGTTCCGGTAGGGCATAGGCATCTACCCCAACGACAGGCAACCCAGTGGCAATAGCCTCAAGCACCACCAGCCCCTGGGTTTCCATAGTTGAGGCGGTCACAAAGAGGTCATGGCTGCGGTAGATTTCAGGTAATTTTTCGTGTGCAATAAATCCGGTAAAAGTAACGTCACTTTCAATACCCAAATCATGCGCTTCCCATTTGAGCTTGTCAAGAGCCGGACCATCCCCCGCTATGGTGAGCTTAATGCCA
Organism: uncultured bacterium; assembly: GCA_938038265.1. Lineage (GTDB taxonomy): Bacteria > Spirochaetota > Leptospiria > Turneriellales > Turneriellaceae > CALHRC01. The sequence goes on along the minus strand of CALHRC010000142.1, from coordinate 1,208 downwards.
TTAAAATCTTTTTTTAGATCGGCAAAAGCGCGCAAAACAATTTCGCAATTTTTTTCAAAGGCAAGTCGCCCCACATGCAGCAGGCGCGGCGGGGATGTCGGTCGGTTACGTGGCTCGCCCGAAAATACCGAAAGATCCATGCCATTGGAAATCACTTCAATTGGTTTTTTAACGCCAAATAATTCGAGCTCTTTTTTTACTAATTCCGTGGGGGATATAATCACCAAGCCCTGCTCATAGACGCGGTTGGTAAGTTTGAATATCAGGCGGTTACTCAGAGATTTTTCTTTTTTGCGCACTGCCGATTTAGCGGCTTTACGAATCGATTTATTCTTTCGGAAACGATGGATTAGTTTATCAATTTTCAGCAGCCGGTAGGGCGACAGATAGGTACCCAGCTCATTCATCATGGTGTGGTAGGTGCCAACCGCAGGAATTTTTTCTGCCTTAGCAACCGCCATACCAAATTGACCTAAAATGCCGGGTGTCTCTACGTGAATGAGATCCGGCTTGAATTCCCGCACCAGTTTTTGCAGCCGACGCCTTGGTGGCAGTACCACTTTTACATCAGGGTAAGAGGGCAGCGAAAAATTTTTAAAGCGCTCAATGCGGATATTTTTTCCAGTACTATCAAAGTCCCCCTCGCCATAACTCGGTGCGCAAATAAGAAACTTATGACCTTTCTCTGCTAGCAGACGGCAGAATTTGTCCGTTGAGATGGCGATACCGTCTATTTTAGGCAGGTAAGCGTCGGTAAAGATCATAATTTTCATCCTTCGACACTTAGCTAAATATGGTCATTATGTCAAGCCGCTCTGGCAGCTCGTACCCACCCAACCGTTCCCGGCGGTGGGAGCTTAAAGTCGCTTTGCCGCAGCACCGGTATGATGCTTCTTCTAAAACAAACAACTCTTAGCAATGAAAGCTTGTTAGTTACCCAAAAATTTCATTATGTCACATTTTAGATGGTTTTTTTCCTACTTTGTTCAGGAATTCCTGAACACACGCGGCATTATCCTTTCCGCAGGTGCTTATTAGTTACTAAAAAACAAGATTATGTCTCCTGGGGGATGGTTTTCCTGATGGGGAATTCCCTATCTGTTCAGGAATTCCTGAACAGGAATTTTCCTTGTGGTATAGAATTTCATACCCATACCCCAGTGTGTCTCAAGGTAAAGCAAAGCCGGGGGTAGCTAAAGGCCGGGCAG
>CALHRC010000141.1 GCA_938038265.1 uncultured bacterium | reverse complement strand
TCCATGGCTTCTAACAGGGCCGACTGGGTGCGCGGTGGGGTGCGGTTAATCTCATCGGCTAAGATAAAATTAGCAAACAGGGGGCCGGGGATAAATTCCATCTGGGAGCTCTCGCGCCGGTAGATACTGTAGCCGGTCAGGTCAGAGGGCAGTAGATCGGGCGTAAACTGGATGCGGTTGCTGTCCAGTTTGAGGATCCGCGAAAGCACCTTGACAGTAAGGGTTTTACCGGTTCCCGGCACCCCCAGCAGCAATGCATGGCCGCGCGCCAGCAGGGCACAGAGGATAAGATCCAGATTATTTTGCTGTCCCACCAGGTATTGGGCAAACTCTTCGTGGATTTTTTCAAACCAATTCTGGATCGGCTGCATGGATAAGTTTGAAAATTCTATTGACTTTGCGTCAAGTTGTTTTAAAAACTCTTCTGTAACCTGGCTTAAGCACCCGACTGCTTACCAGGTAGCCACGATGGCCGTGAAAAAACATTGGGTTGATCCCCTGCCCGGCAGAGACAGGAGAGTTCTCCCCCGGCTGATGGAATATAGGGTTTTTTCAAAAGGCCGTCTTAAAGTATGTATTTTTACAGGGTCGATAAGTAAGAATAGGGATGTACTACCGCTATAAAAAACGGTTATTGAGGGTCATCTATTACCTGACCAGCTTGGTCGGTATTGGCTATCTATATATAGAAGCTGCCCACCGTCGTCTGCTCCCTGCGGTGTTTGAATACTATACCGGCGATCTGGTACGCTCCCGGACCGCCGAACTCTATGGAGCGGCTGCCTTTCGCCCCGGGGATACAACCTCCGCCTCACCACGCTACGCATCAAATTGGCATAATGTGCTCGATACCCTGACCCGGGAGCCTGGCTATTTAGCTGCCATGAACCTGTTAGAGCACAACCTCAAGGTATGGGAGAACCTGCCACGCAATATCAACCGAAAAGAACTGTTGCTGGCCATGGGTAGTGATGCGACTTTAGTGCAGTGGTTACGCAATCCTAAATCACGCTTTGCGGATGTTTACCAATATGAATTCCTCTACCGTATGGACAGCTACCGCTATATTTCCGGCTATCGCATTATGGACAACATGGGGCGCGATCTTTACCGCAGCCGCGCTTTTGATGATACCGCAGTGCCCGCCACCACCGAAAAACTAGCTTTAGAGAAGAAAGGCTTTAGTATCCCGATAACTGACGAATCGCGTTTGCTCGGTTACCTGCAAGGCAACTGGGATCCCGCCTGGTTTCCCGATCTGCCGACCTTAGCAGCGAACCAGGCAGGGTTTCTGTCTTTTACGCTGACCTCTGCGGGTTTTGTCATTAGCCCCGACATTGGTTATGAAGATCTTGAGAGCTACCTAACGGAAATAGACAACCGTAAAAAATACCAGGGCCCGCTGTCAGGTCGCCTTGATGGCCGACGTTTTGTCTCTGCTACGATTGACGGTCTGACTATGGTAGTGGTCTTTAAGGCGGCGAGTTGGACGTTTTATCTTTTTCAGATACTACTCTACATGGCTGCTGGCGTGGTTGCCTGGTTGAGTTATGCTATCATTGCCCGTCTATCAGCTCATTTAAGAAAGCAGCCACTGGTGCGCCGCTCAGTCTGGCTGGAAGAGGATCTCAAATCTTCCTATGCCTTGCAGCAGAATAGCCTGGAGTTACTGAACGAAAGCGCCCGGTATCTAAGTGACATCCGGCGCAGGGAAGCGGATAGTATAGCTTGGATTGCCGCCCGTCTTACAAGCCTCAGTCCTCTGCCGGTGGCTGAGCCGGCTAAAGTAAGTAGCAAAACTGCCGTAGTCGAGCCTATCATAAACCAAACGGAAGATCAAACTCCATTGTCCCAGAGCACACCAGCCCAGCCAGAAAATACGCTATACCGGGCGCCAACTTTACCGGAACCGGAAATTTTAGATGCCGGTGCCGACGACAGCATCGTGGTCATTGATGAGATGTCGCCTGCTGCCCCCAAGGAGCCGGTGGGGATGGATGAACCATGGCCTGCTGTACCCATAGCAGCAGAAAACCAGCCTGCACCAAAAGGCGAGCCTGACTCAGCCACTTACCATGACGACTTGGAACAGATGTTTGCCGATATCTTTGGCGACATTTCAGCGGAACTTGATGAAGAAACTTTTGGTGAATTATTAGGTAGTCTGGATACAGCCCCTCCAGTACAAGCGCCAGAGAAACTCTCTGTCGGAGAGTCGCTGGTCATTGTTGACGAGGAGCCCCAGGATAGTACCCCGGTTGCTTCGTCTGCCGAAATGAAACCTTCCATCGTTAGCTTTATCGAGAATTTAGAGCAGGACAACTGGGAGCTTATGGAAAACCAATCCCCCTGGGAACTTCACGATGATGAGGATTTCGAAATCCTTGGTATTCATGGCCCCCCCGCCCTGCTTGATGTACCCGCCCCACAACCAGCAGTTTCTGAACCTGTCAGTACAACTGCCGACGAATTAGTACTATTTGAAGATGATGATATAGAGGACTTACTGGCCCCACCGCCTGCCCGATCTCAGCCTGCAGTTACTTTGCTGTCTGCTGCCACCCCCCTTGCCAATACTGAGCCGGTTGCAGAGAGCGAGCTCAAAGGCGATGCACGACAAGCCGGCAGTTTTCAGTACCGGATAAAACCAGAAATACTGTCGTTTGAACCTAAAGAAAAACCTCTCGTTATCAGAGAAAAACTTGATCCACAGCAGACTATCCTGGTACTTGCCGAAGATGAAAAGTAGTAAGATTGGCGACTTACTCGAACGATGGCACTGCCCCCAAAGGGGCAGAGGTGTGGGTCTGCTCTTCGTGTGGTTGTTGGTAACTCAGCCTGCTACTGCTGCTGATTTTCTTATCGACGATACCGTGGCAGCCAATCCTACCAGCTATGGGATAGTATTTGATACCATAGATGCCTCGATCACGGTAAATTCAGGAAATTTTGTTCTCAATATTTCCGGTCCCTCTCCAATGCTCTTGGTCCGCTACCTTACGATAAAGCCAAAGCAACGCTGGAAACACCTCATTATTGATGCCACCAATGTCGCAGTCTCCTTAAGCGGCCCTAATGGTGAACAGTTGCTGTCTTTTGTGCCGGTCAGCGGGGTGCAGACTTTTGATATTTCGGATAAAACGGCGGCGAGAAACGGCGAAGTTTTGACCATGACTTTAGTGCCCTTTATGGGCAACCAAATAAATTCAATTCGTCTGACCTACGAGGGGACTGCTTCTCTGCTGTGCTATCCATCCCCCTGGACACCAGGTAAAGGGAACCTGCAGCTCAGCTATGAACTCGAGGACGATGCGCGGGTAAACTTGCGTATTTATGATAACACTGGCCGGATGGTTGCAGTCATTAGGGACGAAGAATTACTTTCAGGCAAACAGTACGCCAAGCAGAATGACAGTTGGCAGGGGCGTACCCTCTCGGGTAGCCTCGCGGCAAGCGGTGTTTACCACGCCGTTGTGCAAGTAAAGTACCTCAGGCAGGATTATAGCTCCTATGAAAGTCGTTTCCGTTTTGTTATTGCCCGATGAAACAATGCCTTCGATACCTGATTTTTTTTCTGCTAGTTGCGTCGGCCCTAAAGGCGCGGGGCCATAACACAGCGGCTCTGCTGGAAACTTCGGGATCAGCTTCCCAGGCGGCCCTGGCTGGAACCGGCAAGACTGCCGATATCGCACAGATGTTCTTTAATCCTGCTGTATTACATGAGGGTATTGACGGTAGGATGTTCTCTCTGTCATGGATGAGCGGCGGCGATTTCGGCACCAACTCATTTTTTGGCGGCTATGCCTGGCCGGCTTTTGAGAAACATCGTTTTGCTTTCAGCCTGTCTTACCTGAGGAACAGCGATCTGCTGTCAGTCAGCGAACAGGGAGTGGTAACCGGAAAATTTTCTACCGTCGAAATGCTCGGCGGTTTTTCGCATAACTGGTCTCCCCTACCCAACTTGTATTTTGGCGAGACGCTCAAGGTATATTACTTTGATTATGATGTTGCCAAAACAGGCGCTTACTCGCTCGATGTCGGGACACTCTACCATCCCTTGAACTGGTTTTCTCTCGGTTTGAGCTTTTACAATCTCTTTGCCAGCGAATATCACTTTGTGGCGCAAAGCGAAGTTCTGCCGGCCGGCTTGGAATTACAACCTTCTGTCGCATTGCTCGACGGGCGGCTAAAAATACATTATGTATTGCGGCAGAATTTTCCTTTGTATCAGGAAACTCGCTATGAAATTGAAAGCCGGGCAGGTTTTGAGTTTGATGTCTATCGCAGGTATTTTACTTTAATGGCTTCCGTAGCCCCCCAGGGAACCGGCTTTGGGTTTGCCTCAGAGGTGCAGCAATACCGCTTTGCCATGGCCTGGCAGCCATTACCCTTTGAGACGCGTATTACCGGCACGCTGACATTCAATATCGATACCGTAAGCGCCGGGCCTTTCCGCCGTCCAGCATCAATTGCGGGTACAGATATAGAGCAGGAGTTAGCCGAATTTCATGAAGCGATGCAGTTATACAACTCCGGCGACTATAAAGAAGCCTATGATAAATTTGGCCAGGTATTGCGGATGAACCCCGACCACCAGATGTCAGCCCTCTATCGCGACAGAGCCCTGCTTCATCTCAGGAACACCGATTTTCTCGATCAAGAGCAGGAAAAACTAATTAAAATGCATAAAGAAATGGCCTTGCGTTATGAAAACCAAAACAATTTTGGCGAGGCAATTCATGAATGGCGCAAGGTACTTGAAATCAATCCAGTTGACATCGAAGCAGAGCCCAATATTGACAGAATCAAGCGCAGGGTCAATGATCGGGTGCTTGCCCTGCACCGCCAGGGGTTAGAGCAGTACCGGGCAAATGACATTCTGAAATCAATAGATTCATTTTCTGAAGCCTTGCGCTTTAACCCCGAATATGAGCCGTCTAAAAACTGGCTTTTGAAAATAAAACAAGAAATGTCTCAAGAAGAACTGCGTGAGCGCGAACGAATTGAACGATTGCAAAAAGCTGAAGTATTCTATAACCGGGGCTTAAGTTACTATGGCAGAAAAACTTTTGAAGAATCGGTACGCGAATTTGACCAGGCACTGGCCTTAAACCCCAACCATGAAAACGCTAAAAAATACCGGCAATTAGCTGCTGAAGAATTAGAAGCTGAACGTTTGGGCCTGAAAGGACTTGAAGCTGCGAAAAAACTCTATGAAAAAGGCATGAAGAATTTTAATTCTTCTCAGTTTTACCAAGCCAAAAAAGATTTTGCCGCCGCCGTTAGGGCATTCCCAGCTCATGAGGAATCTGCCGCCATGCTGCCACGCGCAGAAGAACGGCTGCGCTTGCAGGTGAAACCCTTCATTGCTGACGGCATTGCCAATTACCGTAAAAAAAGATTTTCAGTTGCTACGGAAAATTTTCAAAATGCCATCCAACTTGACCCTGAAAATACCGAAGCAAAAGAATATATTGAAAAACTAGCTCGCGAGCGCGATGCCGCCATCGCCTTTCATAACACCGAAGGCAACCGGGCATTTGAACGCAATGAATTTAGCAAGGCTATATATCATTATGATGAGGCTGTAAAACTTGATCCGAATAATACGCAGGCGGCAGCCAAACTTGCCGCAGCGCGTGAGAAGGTTAAGGCAACTGTCGATAAAATGCATTCTGAGGCGATGGCAGAATTTTCTGCTGAAAAGTATGATACAGCTATCACTATCTGGAATAAAGTACTCGAAATTGATGCTGCTAATAAACTAGCCGAACGATATATTAAAGAAGCTGAGCTAAAGAAAAAGGCTTCGCGTAGCAGCACGTTGGTAGAAGGGTATAACAAGCGCGGGATAGAACTATTCCAGAACCGTGACTTTGAACAGGCATTGTCTTTCTTCAGTAAAGCTCTCGGGGAAGATCCCCGTAATACTGTTGCACTGCAGTACAAAGAAATGTGTGAACAGGAACTTGCCCGCGAACAGAACCAGGAACAAGTCGCAAAATTGTTTATTGAAGGAGTTAGGGAATATAAAAAGAGAGAATATGAAAAAGCTATTCTAAAATGGCGTGAAGTAAAAAAGCTCGATCCGCAAAATACAATCGTAGATAAGTATATTGCCCAGGCCACAGATGCCCAGAAAAACCGCAAGCTGATCGATTTCATCAACGGCCAAAAGTTCTATGAACAAGGCAAATGGCTTTTAGCCAAAGCGTCATTTGAGCGCGCCGTGCAGGAAAATCCACAGAATGCTAAAGCCAGATCAATGTTGCAGGACACCTTAGATCGCATTGCAGAAGAGAGAACATCTCTGATCAACGAGGGTGACCGTAAGATGCGCGCTGGCCAGTATATTGAGGCTGCTAATGATTATTTGGCAGCCTATCGTCTCGATAATTCGGCCGAGAGCCAGCTAAAAAGAGAGAATGCCATCAAGGCCCAGGAACAATTTGAATTGGGATTGCGCTATTTTAATTCCGAACAGGAAATTGGTCTATCCATTGAACCATTTCTAAAAGTACTAGAAATCAATCCGTTTGATACCCGAGCCAGCGATTATATCAATAAAGCCAAAGAAGCCGGTAAAACCAGAATTGCCAGTTGGATGGAACAAGCTGCACGGGCTGAAGAAAGCAAAGACTTCCGCCGGGCCTATGCTCTGTATCGCTCCGTGCAGGAAATTGATCCGGCTAATGCTGAGATGAAAAAAGGGATCAGCCGCAGCCGCCGTGAATTAAGGAGCCAGGCAGCGGTTCCCTATAAGGAAGGCAAGGAAGCTATGGCACTGAAGAACTATGCTCTGGCAGTTGAAAATTTTACCAAAGTACTTGATCTAGTCAGCGACTATGAGGATACCCAGGACTTACTGCAAACGGCCCGCCAGGAGCTGGCTAAACGACGGGCGGCGGCAGCGAATGCTGCTTCTTCAGGCGGCACAACTGCTGCTTCTGAGGCTGACAATGAACTCATCAACCAGGGGATCGTACTCTACCGCCAGGGTAAATATCAGGAAGCAATTGCCACCTGGCAGAAGGTACCGCGCAGTTCCGAGGCCTATTCAAAAGCTCAGAAATATATCGCGCGGGCCCGCCTAAAACAATAAAGGCCCGATAAGTTAGGCCCTTATGCTGTTTTTGGAGATTAGGGGGATCGAACCCCTGACCTTCACAATGCCATTGTGACGCTCTCCCATCTGAGCTAAATCCCCAGGTTCACTATAGTAACCTTAAAATGATATACCTTAAACTTCGCCTGCAGCGTCAATCATAAATTATTCCATACCCCGACGAAAAATCTGGTTTTAGAGAGCACCGTCTGACCGCTAGTTAGTGCGGATTGAAATAACGAAGTGACCCCTCCCACAAAATAAGCAGAGCCTTGCGTGGCAAAGATCATAACTTGTTTACAGCGTCTCTCATCATTACAGAAAGAGGTCTGATGCTGGTGCAGGGGCCCAAAATCACCGACAATCCCATGGTGGTTCATATTCTTTCAAATTCCCGTTCACTCTACAGCACAAGGCGGCTATTTGAAGAAGCCTTCAAGCGCGGCCATAAAGTGAAAGTATATCCACCGATAAATTTATCCATTTTTATTGACCGCAGTTTAACCCAGGTCTATTTTCAAAAGCAACTGTTATCCAAACCCGATATTATTATCCCTCGCCTTGGACAGAAAAAACCGAACTACACATTAGCAGTACTGCGCCAGTTTGAAATGATGGGGGTAGCAACTCTCAATGGCAGCCAAGCGATGGGCCGCAGCCGTGACAAATTGCGTGCCCTGCAGATTTTGGCGCAAAACAATATCGGCGTACCCCGCACTTTTTTCTTAGATTCTCTCTCTGACATTGAAATCGCCATGGAAATGGTGGGTGGGGCTCCGCTGATTATCAAGCTGCCGGAAGGCAGCCAAGGAATGGGTGTGATGCTAGCCGAGACCATCCCCTCGGCCCGTTCTATTCTCGAAACCTTGCTGAACCAGGGCATGCATGTGCTGGTGCAGGAATTTATCGCCGAGTCGCGCGGTAGCGATATACGGGTGATTATCCTCGGCGGCAAGATGCTAGCAGCCATGCGCCGCATTTCCGTGAGTAATGATTTTCGTTCCAATGTACACCGTGGCGGCAGTGCGGAAAAAGTAAACCTCTCAATTGAAGCAACCCGCACGGCCCAGTTAGCGGCACGCACACTTGGCCTGCAGTTTGCTGGGGTGGATGTCATTGAAAGTCGCCGGGGCCCGCTGATTCTCGAGGTAAACCCTTCCCCGGGGCTTGAAGGTATCGAAACGGCCAGTGGCGTAAATGTTGCCGCGGCTGTCATTGCCTATCTGGAAAAATTACGGCGGCTGCAGACTGCCCGAGATTCCGTCGGCTTTTGAAACTACCATAACACTTGCAGTTAACGAATTATAATTCCCCTAAATATTTACTTTGTGGAAATGCTTCCCGTAATTTTTTCTGGTAGCTGTCGCTTTCTTTTGTCTGACCTGCCTTTTTGAAAGACAAAGCAGCTTTATATAGCGAAAGTTCATAGAGCTCGGCATCAGCAGAATACAGGTAAGAGACGCGGGCAAATTCCCGGCCTGCTTTGTCAAACTCGCCGCGTTCAAAATAAATCTCTCCCGTATAATAGATAGCTTTTCCGGCAAGCGGATGGTCTGACTTAGCTGAGGCCTGCCGGAAAAAATCAAATGCCTGCCCCAACATCTTATCGCGATAGAAGGCCAGTGCCATATAATAGCGCGCTGGGGTATTATAATCCGCATCGCTTAATAAGGGCTGCAATATCTTGCGGGCGTCTGTATATTTGCCTGTAAGGATGAGCATTTCAGCTTCGCGCAGCGCCAAATCGTTGAGCGCGCTGCTGTTGCGCGGCAGTTTAGCTCGGTTGCCCCTGATGAAATCCAACCCTTCGGCATACATGGCGGCTTCATAATAAATCTGTACAGTCTGCAGAAACGCCCGGATTTTAAAAGGTTCTGCTTCAAGTTCTTTAATATCGAGGATGTTGGCTAGCATGCCAATGCCTTCCTTGAACTGTTTTTTTTCTACATAAAGCTGGCTGCGGGCGAACTGTGCTTCCAGTCTGTCGGATAACGCCGGGCTCTGCTGCTGTAGGGTAGCATAAATTTCGTGGGCCTTCTCGAAGTTACCGTTACGCCGGTAGTAATCGCCTAATTCTCGGCCAAGTTCGCCCAGATAAGCTGATTTGGGGTTAACCTTTTTCAATCTTTCCAAGGTTTCCTGCAGGTTTTCAGGCATACCGGAGCGCGCATGGATTAAACCAATTGAGTATAACACTTCTTCCGTTAACGATGAATCGGGATACTGTACCAGAAAATTTTCAAGTACCAGTCGGGCTTCCGGGTATTTTTTCAAGGTGATGCGCACTTTACCTAAATCAACGGTTGCTCGCTCCTTAAATTGGGAGTCTGTCTGCTTTGCTGCCAACTCTGCAAAAAATTTTTCTGCCATGGCATGATCCCCTTTACGGGAAAAGCTCCATGCCAGAAAGTACTGTGCTTCAATATTTCTGCGTCCCTCGGGATAGGTCTTAAGATATTTCTCAAAGGCGGAAATCGCTTTTTCGTATTCCAATTGCCGGTAGCGCACCCAGCCAATCTGGAACAGCGCCTCTTCGGCATCGGTAGGAAAATCCTTAACCTGCTTTATAATAATTTCATAGTTAGCAATGGCTCCTTCAAAATCACGCAGGTTAAACTGTGCGGCAGCCCAGGCCATGCGGGCCTTAATTTTTTCTTCTGGCAGTTTTGTGGCTTCAAGCAGTTTGCGAAATTCATCCGCTGCCCGAGCATATTGTTTTAGTTCAAAATAGCACCAGCCGACACCCATGGCACTGTCGAAGGCTCGCTTATGCTTTGGATAGAACCGCAGGATGCGGCGGTAATGTTGCAGGGCCGCGTCATAATCCTTCAATGAAAAAGCAATCTCGGCCTTAAGGTAATAGGCATCCCCCCGCCACATATCATCAGGGTATTTGCGGATTAACTCATCGAGACGGGCCTCGGCTTTCTTATGCCATCCGCTGCGAAACTCGGACTGGGCGGCCATAAATAGGGCTTCGGGGGCGCGGGGATCGGTCGGATATTCCACCGCAAGGCGTTCATACTCTTGGGCGGCAGCCGTAAAATTCTCATCCAGGTAGAGGATATCAGCTTTTTTTTTGATAATACCGATCTTAACATTATTGGGCACGCCACTGTCTTTTTCCGCGGCCACATAAAGGGCCAATGCCTGCTCAGCATTACCCTTCTTACGCAGCAGGTCACCCGTCAGCTCCAGCGCCGGCAGATAAAATTCACTTTCTTTGTGTTTTTTTAGAATAGGATTTAATTTGACTAAAGCTTCATCGTGCTGTTCTTGAGCGGCAAGTATCTGTCCCAGGCGAAAATATACGGCAGCTATACCTTTGTAGTTGGGATAGCGGCGCAGGATCTCTTCGAGACGCGCGGCTGCAGCTGTAAAATTTTCTTTTTTATGCTGGCACAGTGCAATGAAATACAACGCTTCTGGGGCGGATTCAGAGTCTGGATGTTTTTCAAGGACAGATAGAAATTCTCGTTCTGCATCATCGAGACGATCTTCGGCAAAGTAGCTTTTCCCAGCCCAAAATTGGGCCTGGTCTGCCAATTCAGTTTGTGGATATTTTATGAGCAAACCAGCGAATTCTCTGCGCGCTGCCGTATAATCGCGGATATTATAGTAAGCGATACCGAGCTGCAGTGCGGCTGAAGGCGCGACTCTAGCGTCAGGGTACTTATCGAGAATACGGCGAAATTCCGAGATCGCCTCTTCATAGCGTTTCTGCTCTAAAAAAATAAAGCCGGTAGTATGCAAAGCGTCGGGTGCCAGTGGATGTTCGGGGTACCGACGAACAAAAGCATGGTGTGATTCCAAGGCCGTTTTGTAGTCTTTGAGATAGAAATACGATTCGCCAGTAAAGAAATACGCCCGGGGTACAAAAGGCGAGACCGGATAATCACGGATGACCAATCTCATTTCAAAAATTGCTGAGCGGTATTCACCCTCGTAAAAATACGTCAGAGCATTGTAATACTGCGCATCATCACCGTGTTCCCCGGTAGGATCTTTATGCAGAATTTCCTGAAACAGCAACCGCGCCGAATAATAATTTTTCTCTTTAAAAGCAGTGATCGCCGCCCGAAAGGTCTGCTCTGATGAAAATACTTGGGCATATAAAGACAACGGAGCAAGATTTACCAATAACAGGAAAAGCGCAACTACCAGGAAAATTTTTTTCGAGACTGTGCGCTGGAATAAAGTCATACTTACACAAGTTCTGCTCATAAGATATATTTAGATAAATCTTGATTTTGAACAATTTTTTCAAGCTGGCTGCGCACAAAAGCACCATCGACAATTATATCGCGGTTGCGGTATTTTTCCGGGGCGAAAGAAATTTCTTCAAATAGTTTTTCCATAATGGTATGCAGGCGGCGCGCGCCGATATTCTCCTGACGCTGGTTCATTTCAACGGCTATTTCAGCAATAGCTTCGTAACCATCGGAGCGGAATTCAAGTGCAACACCTTCGGTTGAGAGCAGAGCCTGGTATTGTTTGCTAAGCGCATTGCGCGGACTCTGTAGAATTTTTATGTAATCTTCTTTTGTCAAAGGGGTCAGTTCAACCCTTATAGGAAACCTGCCTTGCAATTCGGGGATTAGATCAGAAACACTGGAAATATGAAATGCTCCTGCCGCAATGAATAGAATATGATCTGTCTTTACGGGACCCTGCCTGGTATTTACGGTTGAGCCCTCAACAAGAGGCAGGATATCCCGCTGTACCCCTTCACGGGAAACATCGACTGATCCTTTAGAACCCCTGCTGGCTATCTTGTCAATCTCATCAATAAAGACAATACCTTTCTGTTCGGTAAGATGCACAGCTTCTTCTTTAATTTTTTCAAAATCGAGCAGAGCTTCGGTTTCTTCGGCAATCAATACTTTGCGGGCTTGGGCAACGCTCATTTTCTTGTTTTCCTTGCGCTTAGGCATTAGATCACCCAATAGATTCTGCATCTGGTTTTCCAATTCTTCCATTCCCGGAACGGCCATAATCTGCATAACCGGAGTACTGTGCCACGATGTTTTAATCTCAATTTCCTTGTCGTCGAGCTGCCCGGCGCGATATTTCTTGCGAAAAATTTCGCGGATCATTTTTTCATCTTCATCGGGGGGTATATTGCCGCGCAGGGGGGATGTCGCTGCAGAATCTGAGCCAGCAATTAAAATGTCGATAATCCGCTCTTCGGCTTTTTTTTCTGCTTTTTCTTTTATCTTCTCTTCGTGCTCGGCGCGAACCATTTTCAGGGCCACTGCGACAAGATCGCGGATCATACTTTCGACATCCCGCCCTACATAACCTACCTCGGTATATTTAGTCGCTTCAACTTTAATAAAAGGGGCGCCAGCAAGCCGTGCCAGACGTCGGGCAATTTCAGTTTTGCCAACCCCCGTAGGTCCAATCATGATAATATTCTTAGGATGGATCTCATCTTTCAGTGGGTCATCGCCTAGGTACAGGCGGCGCATTCGGTTACGCAGGGCAATGGCTACAGCTTTTTTGGCTTCTTTTTGACCGACGATAAATTCATCGAGACTGGCGACAATTTCTTGTGGGGTGGGTCCTTCAATCATGGGTGCCTCTTTAGTTTTCTGAAAATTCCTCAACCGTGATATGCCCGTTGGTATAGACACAAATTTCCGCAGCAATTTTCAGAGCTTCCACGGCAATACTTCGGGCATCAAGAGTCGCGTGCCGCAGCAGGGCACGTCCGGCGGCGAGGGCGTAATTGCCACCGCTGCCGATAGCAACTATCCCCTCTTCGGGTTCAATAACATCGCCATTGCCGGTAAGCAGCAAAATGGTCTGGGGATCGGCTACAATCATCATCGCTTCCAAGCGCCGTAAGTATTTATCCGTGCGCCAGTCCTTTGCTAATTCGACGGCACTGCGTAGCAGGTTGCCGCCATAGGTATTTAATTTTTCTTCAAATTTTTCAAGCAGTGCAAAGGCGTCAGCAGTTGCCCCAGCAAAGCCTGCCATCACCCGTCGGTTATAGATCCGGCGTACTTTTACCGCATTGCCTTTGAGGATGGTCTGCCCCGCTGAGACCTGGCCATCGCCCGCCATAGCGGTTTTACCGTCTTTGGCGACGCAGATTATCGTGGTACCATGCAGTTCGAACATGAACGACGCTGGCAAGCAGTGACAGGGGATAAAGGATTTTTCAGCGGTTTATACTGCCCTCTCCGTTTTCTTCGCGTCGAGCATGCGGGTGTGCCCGGCGGTAGGTCTCTAGCAAGCGCTCGCGCGCCACTTCCGTATAACGCTGCGTTGTCGAGATTGACGCGTGACCAAGCATTTCTTGAACATGGCGGATATCCGCCCCGCTGTTGAGCAAATCGGTAGCAAAAGAATGCCGCATGGAATGCGGGGTAAACTCTTTGGATATCCCCAGAGATAGCCTGCGGCGGCGCAGTGCATAAGCCGCCCCGCTACGGGTCAGTGTGCTGCCATTCATATTTAGAAAAACGGGGGATGTCCCTTGCTCCGGGAATTTGTCTGCCCATGCCGTGAGGTAATCCTTAAGTGCCTTACGCGCCACACTGCCGAGGAATACGATTCTTTCTTTTTTGCCTTTACCGAGGATTTTTAGTCGTTCTACTATGGCGCCATACGATACAATATCTGCGACAGTTAACGAGAGTGCTTCACTGATACGCAGGCCTGTTGAATAACAGAGTTCATATAACGCCTTATCGCGCAATTGCAGCAGAATATCCTGACCACTGTCATCCGTGAGGAACACAGTCATATCGATGGGACGTACTGGACGCGGCAGGGGTTTTTTATAGCGGGGTGACCTGAGGTTATGCAGCCGATTTTGCGTGACATAGCCGCGTTTTTCACAGAACTCCAGAAAACTTTTGACAGCAGCAATCTTGCGCGACTGGCTGCTGCGTTCTAACTTGGTTGCCTGCCGGCTCTTTCCTTCGGTGAAAAGCCCGGAAAGCCAGTGATAGACATCCCCCGGTTCGCATTCGGTAAGAGAAAGCTGCTCCTGAGATAAAAAGGTAAGGAACTGGCGGATATCCCGCCGGTAGGCATCAACGGTATGTTCCGAGGCCGCCTGTTCATCCTGCAGTACGCCGATGTATTCTGCCAGGTAAGCTTCAGGCTGATTCGGAGGTTTCTTCTCCCTGTTGTTCATCGCCACCCTCTTCCATTACATATCGGCATTCTTTATTCTGGCAGGTGAGCGTAATTCCAGTTTTTTTTACTTTTTGTCCCATAATCGAACCGCAGCGGGGGCAGGTGCGAGCAGCCGGCGTTTCCAGCATCACAAATTCGCAACCTGTAGTGGCATAATTTTCACAGCCGTAAAAAGCGCGTCCTTTTTTGGATTTCTTTTTCACGACATTGCCCCCGCACAAGGGACAGGTGCCCAGTGGAATACTTTCCGTATAACGGCAACCTTTGGCAAAATTGCTGCAGCCAATAAAAAAACCGTTCTTACCGAGTTTTTTCATGAGAGGGCTGCCGCATAAGGGACAATCGCGGCCGACAGGCTCCCGGATTAGGTGGCTCTGGTTTTCCATCTGGCGGGCAGCCTCGGTCAATTCGTTTTGGAATGGAGAATAAAACCGCTCGAGCATCTCCCGCCATTCTATTTCACCACCGGCAATTGCGTCAAGCTGCTGCTCCATCCCGGCGGTAAATTCGAGATCCACAATATCGGGAAAATGTTTTACCATCATGCTGTTGACCACGCGCCCCAAAGTGGTCGGTAGCAGTTGCCTTCCCTTGCGTTCGATATAAGCCCGTTTGTCCAAGGTAGCAATCGTCGGCACATAGGTAGCTGGACGGCCAATCCCGGATTCTTCCATGATCTTGATGAGGGATGCTTCCGTGTAGCGGGCGGGTGGCTGGGTAAACTTCTGTTGTTTATTAAACTCGACTAACTGCAGCACGTCACCCACCTCAAAAGACGGGATATATTCATTTTTATCTTCGCCTACTGCAAAGACAGTGCGAAAACCGGGAAACTTCTGCCGCCCAGAAGTAAAACGAAAGGTATGAACCGGAAGGTCAGTTACCACTTCAATGGTAATTACTTCATCGACTCCCGGAGTCATCTGCGAGGCAACAAAGCGCTGCCAGATAAGTTGGTAAAGTCGGAATTGGTCTTTAGAAAGGTATTTTTCAATGGATTCAGGGGTACGGCTGACATCTGTGGGTCGGATAGCTTCATGGGCATCTTGGGCAGCTTTGTTGTTTTTGCTATAGAGATTGGCTGTTGGCGGCAAATACTGTTCTGAAAAGTTTGCCTTGATATAATCCCGGGCCATCTTAAGTCCGGTTTCAGAAATTCTGGTGCTGTCAGTACGCATGTAGGTAATCAAACCGGTTGTGACGCCATGCTGTAACTCGACACCTTCGTAGAGACTCTGTGCTATAGCCATAGTTTTTTGCGCACGAAACCCGAGGCGGGTTGAGGCATCCTGCTGCAGGCGGCTGGTAATATAAGGTGGCGGCGGTTTAATGCGGCGTTCGGTAATTTTTCTGTCAGAGACTCTGAAAACAGCAGAACGACAGAAATTTTCAATACTTTCTGCCTGCTCACGGCTTTTGACCTCTGCTTTGCTGCCGGCAATTTGGGTGAGCCGAAAGACTACATGGCGATCCTTGGCCTTGCCGCTGTCTTTTTCAAACTTTGCGCTGATCTCCCAGTATTCCACCGGCTTAAAATTTTCAATTTCATCTTCCCGGTCACAGAGAATCTTTAACGCTGCACTTTGTACCCGGCCAGCAGAAAAGCGCTTAGAACCAAATTTATCTTGCAAAATGGGAGAAATACTATAACCGACAATACGGTCGAGGATCCTGCGTGCCTGCTGCGAATTTATTTTTAACAGATCTAACTTGCGCGGCTGCGCAATCGCCTCAAGAACCGCATCTTTTGTAATTTCATTAAATTCAATGCGTTTGATATCTTTATTTACATTCGAGAGCTCGCGTTCCAAATGCCAGCTGATAGCCTCACCTTCTCGGTCAGGGTCGGTAGCTAACAGTACCGACTTAGCCTGCCGGGCGGCTTTTTTGAGTTCGGCCAAGGTTTTACCTTTACCGCGGATGGTGATGTACCGGGGCTCAAAATTATTTTTTAGGTCTATTCCCATACTGCTTTTAGGCAGATCAATCAAATGCCCTTTGGAGGATTCAATACGATAGTTTTTCCCAAGAAATTTTGACAGGGTCTTTGTTTTGGTAGGCGACTCGACGATAATTAGAATTTTTCCCGACTCTGCTTTCTTCTTTTCAGGCATGTGTGATACTCCAATCTTCTTGTGTAGCGGCATTCCTTAGCAAGGTTAAAATACTAAATTCGGTAATTTGTCCTTGTCTGGTTTTCCAGAAAGCTTTTCTGCGGCTGCGCGGAATTCCAGAGCTTGTCATGCTGTCAAGCAGCTGTTTTTGGACCAATAGACTGCCAGTGAGACCGCGGTGCGCCATCAGATGCGCCCGCCGCAGGCTTTCAAACGGGATCGGTAATCCCCCAGGATGCGGCGCCAGATAAGCGGCAACTTTTAAATTGCTGTCGGGAATGGCTGGTGGAAAGGGAGATTCTGTACCACAGAAATACCGCAACCAGTGTTCAAATTGAGCTACTGTCATTACGCTGCGGATGTAATTCCCCCCCCATTCAGAATACAGGCTACGCAAACCGGGTGTCTTACGCAATAGCAGACGTGTCGCCTGCCATTCAGGAGTAAAGGCCCGCCCACTTACGATAGCCAGGGCAACCAGCGGCTGTTTGAGAAAAGCCTTTCTCTGCCAGGCAAACCATCCCCAAGCAGCATACCAGAAGAAAGCTAATACTACCGCTATCATAGCAGCGGTTACCAGCGGCAGACGAAAGGGCGCACTCTGCTCGAATTCATATACCACCAGAGAATCTCTCGCTTCGCGATGGCACAGAAGGCAGGGACCGCTTATCGCCTCTGCCTGTTGCGCTCGGCCCAGGCGCCCAGCAAAATTCTGACTGGGAACTATCTTAAATTTTAGTGGTAGGCAATCGGCTGCCGTTCCCAAATCCCTACGGATGCCATCGCACTGTAATAAGGACTTCCAGTAATAGGTACCTACGCCTGCTAATTTAGCAGCCTGCAACTCATGTATGCGCGCTTTGGTAGCTTCGCTATAACGTTGGTAGCGACTTTCTGTAATATAAGATACTGCAACAACAGCCAAGGTGGTCACAAGGGGGATGTATAATAGCAGGCGAAAGACTTCCTGGGGCCATGTCAGCAACGACCGGAATTGGGGGTAATATGCACGATGACTGGCCCGCCCGTTCATATCAGCGAAGGAAAGCTTCTAACTGGCGCTGTTTTCCGTATTTTTGCAGCTTTAGCAAGGTCTTCTTTTCTATTTGCCGCACCCTCTCTTTAGATAATTTGAATTTTTTACCCGCCTGGGTAAGAGAAAGCCGTGGTTTACCGTTGAGGCCGAAGCGGTATTCAATAATTTGCCTTTCATTTTCGGTAAGCTCGGCTAAGATTTCATTGATAACTTTGCTTAATGCATTATCCATGGTTTTCTCTTCGGGAGATTCCGTGCGGGTATCCTGCACTAAGGCAATTTGGGTATTTTCTGAATCATTGGATAGAGGAGTATCCAAAGAGACATAGTCGGCAGAAATCTGCCGCAGCCACTTGACCTCTTCTTCAGGCATGTCCAGCCGGGCAGCGATCTGTGCAATGGTTGGCTCTTCAGATAATTCAATTTCCAGCTCTTTGGCTGTTTTTTCAATGCGGTTGAGGTCAATGGTGCGGTTCATCGGCAGGCGGATCATCGACGCCCGCTGGTTGATAGCTAGGATGATTGCCTGGCGTATCCACCAGACGGCATAGCTGATAAAATGATACCCCATATCGGGATCAAAACGCTCGGCTGCCTTGATAAGCCCCATATTCCCTTCGTTGATAAGATCGAGCAGACTGATACCATATTTCTGGTAACGTTTGGCGACCTGTACGACAAACCTCAGATTTGATACCACCAGCTTATTTTTAGCTTCCTCATCGCCCTGCACGACCCTTCGCGCCAAGGCATCTTCCTGTTCTCGGGTAAGCAGGGGGATTTTGTTAATTTCTTCTAAGTACCACTGGATACTGCTTTCGGTGTAAGGATTTTTTATGCTCTCTTTTCCGTCTATGGCAGGACCACTGTCAAGATCGAGATCTTCA
Source organism: uncultured bacterium (assembly GCA_938038265.1). GTDB lineage: Bacteria > Spirochaetota > Leptospiria > Turneriellales > Turneriellaceae > CALHRC01. The sequence goes on along the minus strand of CALHRC010000141.1, from coordinate 9,942 downwards.
TCGAGCACTTCATCGGGCAGACCTGCAGCGTCGTTGAGGTCTTCAACGGTCACTTCTGCAGAATCGGCATCATCACTGCTGTTTGGCAGTTCTTCTGCTGCCTTCTCTCGGCTGGCTTTTTCAGCTTTTCTGTTCATATTTTATGCCAACCTACAATAACAGAAAATACACCAGCCCTGTAAAGCAGGTTTTCATTTTAGAATTATTCTAATTTAGAAAACTGTACTAGGTACATGAGACAAAATACCAAAATAAAGTGGCTACCTGATTTAGAAATTATCTAACGTACACCCCAAAATAATGCGACATAATTCATTTACTTGGATATTTTTGTCGCACAAACTCTTGACATGGTATATCGGCAATGGTGTCTATCGTCGGATGTATTCGCTCCTGTGCATAACCAGTTGCCAGACAACTAGAAAAAATTTACGCAATTTACTGCACAGCAGAGAGGGCATCTGGCAGAACCTTCATATGTATTTTGCACCCAATACCAAAGAAGCACTCCGCAATGTCAGCAGATTGCCAGTTGATATGCTCATAGCAGATACCTCGGCCAAGGGGGTATTAGAAAAAGAATGGATCGATTGGCTCAGGCAGAGGTATGATTTAGTGCAAGGAGAAATTGCAATAACCCTGTTCCTGCGGCATGAAAACCGCGATAAGCAAACAGAATTTTTTGTGAGGGAAAATCGCGCCTTTATCAGTCAGGTAATTATACTGCAACCGAACGAAACCCCCGAAACCGATGCCCTGTTTGGCTATCATCTTGAAAATGCCATCCAGCAGACAGAATTGCGCCGCCGGCATTTTTTACTTACCCAAGAAAACCAGAACCTTTTGGTACAACGTGCCAATCGTCTGCCCAAACAGCTGGAATTTGATTTTAGTTTTGATTTGGTACACCATATGCCGCTCCCCTCCTTTTTGCTTTACCAAAGCGAAACCGGCAAAACCTACCGGGAAAAGCTGTTATTAGCAGCCGGCAGTGACGCTACGGTGCTGCTGCTTGCTGACCGTGGCAGTGAAACAGAGGCGGCAGCCATTTTCTTGCACCAGCACAATCCCCGGCGCAAGCCCAAGCCCTTCATTAAACTGGATCTCAAGACAATCAACATACGCCTACAGGAACAGGCTTTGTTAGGAGGCAAAATGGCCTCAGGGCAGAAAGTGGCCGGCGCCCTCGATAACGCCGGTTCAGGAACCCTGTTTATTGAAAACCCCGAACTGATGGCCTGGGAGCTCCAAGGCAAACTGGTGGATATCCTCAACCAAAGGGAATACCAGCGCCTCGGCGAAAAGAAAAAAAACCCACTGAACTGTCAATTGATCCTTGCCGCCCCCCGAGATCTGTGGTTAAAGGCAGAGAAAAATCATTTTAGGCAGGATCTCTTCTACAAGCTGCAAAATATGCCGGTACCGGTACCTTCTCTAGCCGATGTCAGGGAGGATTTACCTGCCATACTCGACGCCTACAGCCGCTGGTATTCCGGTCGCTTTCATAAAGAAGTCGCCTTAAGTGAAGAGCTCAAAGAGTTTCTCTGCAAACGAACGTACCCCGGTAATTTTCAGGAATTATATTCTCTACTCTATAAAATACACAGTTATGCTGATGTGCCTTTAGCAACCCCGGCTATGTTATCACGTATTTCTGAACTGAAAGAACAACAATTTGCAGACAAGCCGTTGCGCCGGGAAATCCAGCAGTTCCTGCGGGAGAAACAACAGACACCACCCGAGAAACCGGCCCCTCTATTTCAGGGTACCCTCGAAGAACTGGAAAGGCATTATATTACCCAAGTGCTGAAAAAACATGGACAAAATATGTCCACCGCTGCCCGCAGTTTGGGGATCACCCGCAAGACCCTTTACGACAAGATCAAAAAATTCGGCATCGAGAAAGATTCCCGCAAGAAAAAAACCGGATGATGACTTCTCTGCGGATTAGCAGCGGAACCCTCAAAGGTAAAACCATCCCCCTGCCCCCAGAAGTAAAAGGGCATCGGGAAATGACACCACAAAAGGTTAAGTCTGCCTTATTTCAGTTGGTTGCGAACAGAATCCCTGCCCCTGAACATACTTTATTTAGCGATTTGTTTGCCGGCAGCGGTCAGATTAGCTTTGAAGCGGTTAGCCGCGGTTTTGCTAAAGTTATCTGCTGCGAAATTGACAGACGGCGGTACCAAGCGCTCTGCCAACTGCAGCGGCATTTCGCGCTGGCCAACCAGGTTAAGATCATCCGGGGGGATGGCTTTAAGGTGTTTACCAGGCTGCTCTCTCATGAGTTACAACCAGCCACCCTGCAAAATCTGGTGGTATTTGCAGATCCACCCTATATGAGCGGGCGGCGGCGTGAATCTCCTTGGGAAAAGCTGGTCTCTCTGGCGGAAGCAGCAACAGACCACCCCAACCTGCTTATGATACTGCAGGCTCCTAAGGAACTGGCTAACCACTTTAGCAAAGCGCAGAGCTATACCTATGGCAAGAATTGCCTGCTGGTCTTTCATTTTCCTGCTACCTTCACGGACACTTCGTAAAGCACCTCAAAGAAGCCCGGTAGCGGGGATCACGTAAATGGCAACAGGCCACACTATTGTTTTGAAGGAGTCTATATGCGGCGCTAAAGCACGGCAACCCCCTTGAACCTTGCTAAAGCCATCCCCCAGGGGACATAATGCACGTTTTTGAGTCACTAAAAAACCCCGGGGTGATTTTTTACCCGCCACAGCAGCTACATTGTTCAGGAATTCCTTAACTGGTGGGGAATTCCCCATCCCCCAGGAGACATAATGCAGGTTTTTGAGTCACGAATAGCCCTGCGGGGGCTGGTTAGTTATCCTTTCGGTGGATTGGGGTGGTTTTTAACTTATTTGACTGGGCATCGGACTGCCTTTTTTTAGCACCATGAGTAAAATCCGCACTTCTATCACCGACATGTTGGCCATCGACCTGCCGATCCTAGCTGCCCCAATGTTCCTCGTCTCTTACCCTGACCTGGTGGTCGCTGTCTGCGAAGCTGGGGGGATGGGTTGTTTTCCCTCGCTGAACTACCGTACTGTGGAACAATTACGTGAAGGTCTTATGGAAATACGCCGCCGCACACAAAAACCAATTGGGGTCAACCTAATCCTGCACAAAGAGCACAATCCTAACTGGGCCAAACAATTTGAGGTGCTGCTTGACTTTAAGGTCGAGCTGATCATCACCAGCTTGGGCACGCCCAAGTCGATTGTCGGTGAAGCTAAAGCTGCCGGGGCCAAGGTTTTTTGCGATGTGACTACCTTAAAACATGCCCGGATTGTTGCCAAAGCAGGTGCTGACGCTTTGGTGGCGGTAGCCCAGGGCGCTGGCGGGCATGCAGGTGCGATTAGTCCTTTTAGTCTTATTCCCTATCTTAAGGAAGAAACTGGTCTGCCAGTAGTGGCAGCAGGTGCCATCAGCGGTGGCCGTCAGATGGCAGCGGCCTTTGCTTTGGGGGCTGACGCCGTTTATATGGGTACCCGGTTTATCGCCTCCAAAGAAGCCAGGGCGAGCGAGGAATATAAGCAGATGCTCATTTCCTCCGGTCCAGAGGACATTATCTATACGGCAGAGATATCCGGTATTCCAGCCAACTGGCTGAAAAAGAGTGTAGAACGTCTCAATAAAAGTGAACTTTCCACAAATAACAGCCATAGCCTCGAAGCCGACTATAAGAAATGGCGGGACATCTGGTCGGCGGGCCATGCCGTTGCCCAAATACATGAAATCAAACCGGCAGCCGAAATCGTCCAAGAGATGTTAGAAGAGTACCAATGGGCAGTAAAAGCCCTGCCCGTCGTACAATAACCGTGGCGACGACATAGCATTTGTTTTATGGATGTTCCCACACACCACGGTGTGGTAGCAGATTTCCTCTGAACAAATTCATCGAACTTTTTCAGACATTTTTTGTAACCTTATCACCAATCCCTATGCAAGGCCTTCATCTTGTTTGGAAATTCTGTACCTATGATATGGAATTCCATACTAAATTAAGCAAAGGGGGGCCTGCTAACACACCCTCGAACCTGGGCCTGCCGGGCTTCCGCTAGGCTTTGCTTAATCTAAGACATGCCGGGATATGGAATTTCTTATTATAGGAAAAATTTTGTTCAGGAATTCTAAGAACAGATGGGGAATTCCCCAACCAGAAGACCATCCCCCAGGGGACATAATGCAAGTTTTTGAGTCACTCAAAAACCTTGCGGCGGTTATTTGTTCCCCCCTGGGTAGTTAACATTTTTTCAGGAACAAATAACGCTTGTCGGTGACAGAAAGCGCCTAAAGACATCCTTTCAGTGCCAGGGGAAATATCCCCCTGAAAATTGTAACGAGGTCTCTATGAAAAATATTTTTCTTTTAGTTCTGTTTAGTTATGCCATAACCAGTAAGCTGCTGTCCTTTGAGCCAGCCGTTTATGCCCCGGCAAGTAACAATTTCTACCTAGAAATAGCTCCTGCTAATGTTGCTATTCCCCAAGTGCGCTCGTTTGTTACGCGAATTATCGGACCGCAGTTATGGGAAACACTGGCTGCCCAATCTGCCATTCAGTTAGGATTTAATTTATTTAACAGTGCAGAACTGGCTGCCGTCGGTATTGATCCCAATTCTGCTATGGGTATATCGGGTTCTATACTGACGACAAGTCCACCGGTTTCTATTTACATCCCCGCAAGCAACCCAGCTAAACTTTATTCTTTATTCAAAGAAACAGCAGAAAGAAATGCCTCTTCAAGCGACATGTTTGGCGAGGATGTAGAATATGATGACGAAGGTAACATAATTGAAAAACCGCAGACACCCCAAGAAAGCCCTGTCCGAGAGTTAAAAGAAGGACAACTTTTGGAGATTGCAGGCAGTACGCCAACTTATGTCGCATTGGGTAAAAATTTTCTTTTGATAACAACAGACAAAAACACAATAGATAGTGGCATGAACCCCGCTGCCAATTCCATTGCTTCCCAGCCATACTACCAAAAACTCAAAGCCAATTTTACCCGCAATAATGGTGGTAAATTGCCGGTAGTGGCGCTATATATGAATCCCTCCGTACTTAGTACTATCGAAAAAATGAGTAGTCAAATATATGGCGAACAACTCTCGGAAGAGTTAGTCGGTGATATGCAAAAAAATGTTATTGGTATGGGCGGTTACTGGGGTTTTGAAGCGCAACGCACTATCCTCTCGTTTACCTACTTGTACCGAAAAGGTTACTTGACAAATCCCAACTCTGAAATGGCGCGCATGATGCAGTTGCCGGCCGGAGCGCTAACGCTGGAATTTTTCAAGACCATGCCGGTCTTTTTCTTGTCGTTCCGCTTCAACCTGCCGGCCGTACTCGACTTTATTATTGCTAAGGATAACGAGCTAAAAGAGAATCTTGAACGAGTAAAATTGGAAGCCAAGCAACAACTAAAAATTGATTTGGAACAAGATCTGTTGCGCGCCTTCAAGGGAAATTTTGCCGCCCTGGTAACTGCTATCCCCCCTGAAAAAACGATCCAGCAATACCGTGCGTGGGACTGGTATGCCAACGCCGGCATCTTCAAGGGCAAAGCAGTGGGGATCAATAAATTTCTAAATAATTTTGCTGAATTCAACCGCCGGCAGGGTAAAAGCGATATTAGCATTACGTCCCACAAGGTGGGGGCCAATACCCTGTGGACAATTGGCGTGAAATCAGGTATTGGCAATCGTCCCCAAACAGTTAAAGATCCTGATAATATTTTTATTTTTGTTACCGATGAAGAGATATTAGTCGGTGGTAAAAATAATGTCAGCAAACCTATTCCCCAAGCAACCCGTTCTATTGCTGAACAGGTTACCGGCTCATCCAATAATAAAAACCAGGCATTGCTTTACGTAAACCTTGAAGCCATTGTGAATTACATATCGAAAAGTAGTATGAAAGGTATGGCGGGGATGTACCTACCCTATGTAAGGCCTCTTTCCAGCGTTTACCTGACTTCCGGCACTGAAGGAGATGCGGCAACTTCGGAATTTGTTATTCGCTTGAAGTAGCTTAACTAATTTACTCTTAAGTCATAAATTAAGGAGATGCCCGACCAAGATGAAAATGACATTAACCCGATCCGCCTCAAGACTTTCCTTGAGGTGATTCGGGAGTCGGGCGTCAATATCACCGACGCTCTTGACCGGCACATGGCTGAGTTTGCTGCAGAAATCCGCGGTGCCAGCCATAATAAATGGCTCTCCCACCGCAGGGAGCCTAAACTCATTGCTGCTCTGTGTGAAGAATATACTTCCTGGCATTTGCTCTTAAAGACAGGGCAGGAGTGCCTGCGCTCTGCCATGCTCCACCTGATGCCCTACCTCCCAGACCGCACGGTACTCTCCGATGTTGCCTATCGTATTCCCTCTTCTGTGGCAATTTTTTTAACCCACCTCAATATCCGCGTCATCGAAACGGAGCCGACTTGCCGCTATGAGATACTGATCGAACCGCGCCGCAACGCAGAGCTTTCCCCTGTGGATATTCTCTTTATCCAGGGGGTGTTACTTGGTCTCTACCGTTTTTTCAATGCTTCAGGAATTCAGATTGAATTAGTTAGTTTACCCGCTATCTTAGGTGCAGTTCCTCAAAATTCAGGCCTTAGCGGGGTTCCTCTTGGCAACCAATGTCTGCTCGATCTCAGATTGCCGACTAAAGACGATACAACAAGCCAGCAACAACAGACAACCATTGATACCCACGACGCCTTTGTTGCCGATGTTCTCAAGCGTGCTGCCGAGCTGTTGCAAGACAAGCGGGAGCTGATGACTGCGGTAGAATACCTGCACCGCGCCAACGAAGAGCTGGAAAAAGAAATCCGCGCCAACAAGAAAGAACTTCGGATGGCACGTAATATCCAAAAAGGTTTTGTGCCCCCGCGTATTCCCGACTGGAAAGGACTTCAATTTTGGGTAAAATTTTTTCCGTTAACTGAGGTCTCTGGTGATTTTTATGATTATTTTTCCATCGGCAGTAACAAAATTGGCTTGATGGTAGCCGACGTTTCGGGACACGGCGTACCGGCGGCTTTGATTAGTGCCATTGCCAAGCTCTCTTTTAGTAACCACAGGTTAGATTCGCCTTCAGAGGTCTTCAGCAAGGTAAACCTTGACCTGCTGCGCTATGTGAAACGGGAAGGCTACCTGACATCATTTTACATGATTGCCTCATCGGACTATGAAATAACCTATTCCATTGCCGCCGCCCCTGCTCCACTGCTGTTCCGTGCCCGAACAGGCGAAGTTGAAAAATTACCTGGCAGCGGTACCCTGCTGGGGATGTTTCCCGATGCCAATGAAATGTTTTTGGACCAGAGAACCCACCTGGAACCCGGCGATAAGCTGTTTATCTATACCGATGGCCTCATTGAAGCGGAAAACACTGCGGGCGAGGCCTGGGGTGAAGAACGGCTCATGCAGGCTATCCGGCAATTCGGGTATGAACCGATACAAGTTGTCTCAGAAAAGGTAATGGATGCCTACCGCTCCTTTATTCTCGGCAGTGGCAGCCGAGACGATGTGACCCTGATAACTGTCTCGCTCTCGGAACGGGTACAGGAATTTGAAGAGCTGGTTTTCAAAGCGCGAACCGCTTGGAACAACAAAGAAAAGCAGAAAGCCTGCAGTTTACTTAGAGAGGCGATAGCTATTTTCCCCCGCCATACCAATACGCTGTTCTTGTTGGGGAAGTACTTAGCTTTAAATGCAGAATACAATGATGCCGCGGAATACCTGCAGCAGTATATCCTACTTAAACCCTATAATGCCGACGCCTACACGTTGACCGCCTACTGTTCGTTTCATTTGGGAAATTATGAAAAAGCGTTGGATGAGCTTAAGCGCTCTTTGTCGCTGCGCAGTGAAAACCCTTCTGCTCTCTATAATATGGTAAGGGTCTATCTTGCCTTAAACCGCCAAGAAGATGCGCGCACTACTTTATCAGCTCTCGAATTTCTGCGGCCCAACAACGACAAAGTCAAAGCGCTGAAGAAGAAATATTTTCCCGACTAAGGGCAGTCGGCAACGCCGCCACAGCGGTGATATTGCGGTGGAGGCCAGCAATACCGGCACGCAAAAAGGGCGTGCCAAACAGAGCTTCGCGCTCGGTAGGCACCACCCCCGCTGCAATCTGTCGGGCTGTTTCTGTCGGCAGAAAACTAGCATCTTGCGATACGAAAAATTTTCTATTGTAGGGGCAGACCTGTTGGCAAATATCGCAGCCAAATATCCAGTTGTGTTTTTTCGTGCCGACAGGAAAATTTAGCTTGGCAGAGTCATTTTCTATGGTCAGGGTTGAGAGGCATAGCTCGGCACTCATAGTACCATCGCCTCTTAGGGCTTTTGTCGGGCAGGCTGTCACGCACAACCTACAGGAAGAGCAATCTTGTTCAATATCCCGGCGCGGGTCAATATTGTCAGCCGTCGGGGTACCGTTATGGGGGATGGTTCTTCGCAATAAAGCCACAGCAAGCAAAAAAAAGCTGCCATATTCCCGGTGGATCAGCATTCCATTGCGGCCAATAAAACCCAGGTTCGCCAGGCGGGCATAGTAGCGCTCATTGAGTGGCGTACTATCCACCACTACCCTAAATTCGTCTTGGCCAAACCCCGCAGAGGTGAGAACTTTTTTCAGTTTGGCCCGCAAGGTTTTATGGTAGTCCCGCCCCCAGGCATAGCGGGCAATTTTATAGCGAGATTTGCGCAGGGCTTCCTCTGTTCCAGTAGTTCGGTACGGATGAAGTGCTACCAATACGCTCAAAGTTCCCGGAAAAATTTTTTCTATATTATACTTAGCTTGCGTGTTATTCAGGTATGGGAGGATTGTCTCAGGCTTGTTTTGCAACCATCTGTCATAGAAAGCTTTGAAATTTTCACTTGGCTGAGAGGCTGGAATTAAAGCTGCTGCAGAAAACCCAGCAGCCTGTACCCGATCTAACAGCTCAGACATTTTTTTAGAAATAGCCGGGTAAGAGCTGGTTGAGTTTATCACGTACTGCTGGTGGACGCTTTTCCGGGGCAGTAATAATACCAAATTGTACTGCTGACTTACTTGGGCACTGCAGCGGATGTTTTTGTGCCAACAACGCCAGCGTGCGGCGCAGCACTTCCTGCGCGGTAGCTGAATTTTTGCGCACCACCGCCATAATTTCATCGGCATCGACCGCCCCGCTATGCTCACGCCAGCTATCATAGTCTGTGGACATGCAGATCATCTGGTAGGCAATTTCTACTTCGCGTGCCAGTTTGGCTTCTGGCAACACACTCATATTGATAATCCCGGCACCCCACGACTTATAGAGTTTTGATTCAGCCCGTGTTGAAAAAGTCGGCCCTTCCATACAGATGAGGGTTTCACCACGGTGTAAGGTAAGCTCCATCCCCCCCACAGCTTCAGCAACCACATTAGCTAAGGCCTGCGAGAAGGGATCACCAAAGCTGACATGCACCACAATACCCTCGTCATAAAAAGTGTCCGGGCGGTGGCGGGTTCTGTCAATGATCTGCTCAGGCAACACAAAATGCCCCGGGGCAATCTCTTCTTTGAGAGAGCCAACCGCAGAAAAGGCGATAATTTCTTCCACACCCAACATTTTAAGTGCCGCAATATTGGCCCGCGCCGGTATGTTGGATGGCGTAATAAAATGTCCCTTGCCATGCCGCGGCAGAAAAGCAATTTTAAGCCCGGCATATTCTGCAATGGTAATTTCATCTGACGGCAGCCCCCAAGGGGTTTGCGGGTGGATTGTTTCAATAATTTTCATCCCTTCGACGGCATAAACCCCTGTGCCACCGATAACGCCAACCGTTGCTTTTTTCATACTTTATCCTTTACGGTGTAACCCTAAATGCCGGGCAAGTTCTACCAATAAATGAATGCCATAGCCACTTGCCGGCGCCGGATAGATA
>CALHRC010000140.1 GCA_938038265.1 uncultured bacterium | reverse complement strand
ACACAGTAAAAATTGCGCTTTAAGCACTGGTGGATATCTCAAGTACTGGTAGCTTTACCCGTTCTTTTAAGTTTAGTTTTTTACTTAAAACCACCTAAGGGCTTTACACTGCTTAAAGCCCCCCTGTAACATATCTTTCCGACTCGACAACTGCATTGGGAAATCTCTTGACTGCCTAAAAGAGCAGGCTAATAGCATGGTATGGAAATCCATACCTACTTTGGCAGCGCTTTGAAAGACAAAACAATTCTCATTACCGGAGCTTCACGTGGCATCGGACGCGCCCTGGCACGGGGCTTTCGCGACGCCGGAGCTTTTACCGCAGGCACCTGTCGCTCTCCCGAAATGGCGGCGGATCTCAAACGCGAAGGAATCTGGCCACTCCAATGTGACGTGCGAAACAGAGCAGAGGTGAAATCCGCCATCGCCGCCTTATATGAGAAGAGAGGCGAACTACATGTTTTAGTCAATAATGCGGGGATAGCCACCCATACGCCGGCATCACTCCTGAGAGATGAGGAAATTGATGCGCTCATTGATACCAACTTCAAAGGCGTTTTTTACTTTTGTCAGGAATACCAGCGCCGTCAGAAAAAGAAGGGCGGCAATATCATCAATATCGCCTCTATTTTGGGGATGGTGGCGACCCCCCTGGCTTCAGTCTATTGCGGCACCAAAGGTTCGGTTATCCAACTGACCAGGGCTCTTGCCCTGGAATGGGCTGGCAGTAATTTTCGCGTCAATGCCATTGCGCCGGGCTTCATTGATACCGATATGACAGATGTCATGAAAAAACGCGATTCTCTCATGGACAACCTGTTAAAGAGTATCCCTTTAGGACGCCTGGGACGCCCAGAAGATATTGTCGGCGCTGCCCTTTTTCTGGCCAGTGATCTATCGTCTTACATGACAGCACAGGTCATCACCATCGATGGCGGCCTGACGGCACACTAATAGAGTCAGACTGGGGCATACTATGTTAATGAAAGACCTGCTGAGAAAGAAACGCAATGGAGAAACCCTCTCTGAAGAAGAAATTCGCTTTTGGATAGCCGGCGTTAAGAGCGGCTCCATCCCCGATTACCAGACCACCGCCATGCTGATGGCCATTTTCTTTCGCGGCATGACCATACCAGAACGACGTGCACTCACAATTGCCATGCGTGACAGCGGCGTCCCGATGGATTTTTCAGAACTCAAGGCCTATGTAATTGATAAACATTCTTCGGGGGGCATTGGCGATAAAACATCCCTCATGTTAGCTCCCTGGCTGGCGGCCTGTGGCCTAAAAGTTCCCATGGTTTCTGGGCGGGGGTTAGGGTTTACCGGCGGTACCCTGGATAAACTCGAATCGATCCCCGGCTTTAAGATCGATCTTAACGCAGAAAACCGTACAAAAGCGCTGCGCGACATTGGCTTTTTTATGTGTGGGCAGACCGCTGAAATTGCCCCGGCAGATAAAAAAATCTACTCCCTGCGCGATGTCACCGAAACCGTTGAAGAGATTTCCCTCATCACAGCTTCTATCCTCAGTAAGAAATTATCTGAGGGCTTACATGGCCTGGTATTGGATATCAAATGCGGCAGTGGCGCCTTCATGAAAGACCTCGAGGAAGCAGAACGCCTCGCCGTCTCGTTAACCGATACAGCGCGAGCAGCCGGTGTCGATTGCCGAGCCCTCATCACCCGCATGGATTTCCCCTTGGGTGAATATACTGGCAACCTCAATGAAGTCTATGAAGCAATAGAATTCATGCAACCCGGTTCCGAATACCACCGGATTTTTCAGGAGCGCATCAAAGCCAGTGCCACCCAGCCAGGGGAATTACAGCTACTTGGCGGGATCACCTCAGTTAAAGATAACCTTACTTTCGTAACTACAGCCCTTGCCGCACAAATGCTCATGATGGGGAAAAACCTATCTATAAGTGAAGCCCTTGAAGAACTGAATTTTCACTGGGAATCGGGTGAAGTGCTACGCCTTTTTCAAAAGATGACCGCCTTCCACAGCGGAGATTTCGCGGCATATGAAGAACGCGTGGCGCATGTAAAGCAGCGCTGGGAACACGGTTTTACCTTCAACTCGCCTGCCGACGGATACCTGACCCATTGCCGCGGAGCCGATCTTGGTAACTTAATGGTCGAATTGGGCGCCGGGCGCCGGATTGCCGAAGACAAAATTGACCATGAAATATCCCTGCAAATGACAGCCTGGGAAGGTAAAAAACTCGCGAAAGGAGAAGCCATCTGCCGCATATATAAAAATAATTTATCGGTAGATGAACAGGTAAAGATCACAACTGCGTTGGCAAACATCTTTACTATTACCGATAGAGCCGAAATGCCCGCGCCTTATATCTACAAGGTTATCTAATCAGTTGACCGATTTTAAATCAAAACCAATCGGGGCATGAAAGACAAACGCCGTATCGCCCCGGCGGCTGATAAGTTCCAGATAATCGTCGGGCGGCCTGGGGAATGGCTGAGCCCGGGCAATGATATCCAACGCGGCCATATCCAGAATTTCTTCGCCCGATGACCTTTCAATGCGGGCATCCAGCAATTTGCCATTGGCATCCACCACCAGCCGCACCACGGGTGTTCCCTGCTTGCCGAGCTTTTGCGCCATCTTAGGATAATAACGGTATTTCTCAATACGCGAGGCCAGCATCATCTCATAGGTAACTTTTTTTACCTCAATTTCACCATCAAGATTAGCAGCAGCCAAACCTGCCTCTTGGGCATGTGCGACCGCCTTCTGCCCCGGCACTGGCGCTACGACCGTGACCTGCCGCGACTCCTGCTGCATTTTGACACTGAAACTCACTACCTCGGGTTCTTGCGGAGTAAAAATACCAGCAGCATATGGCAAAGCAAGAAAAGGGATCGCATGAAGTAAACTTGAAAACAAAAGGTAACGCGCCAAGGGTGCCATTTTACGCTCACGATGCAGTTTAGGAACTGGAGCCACCGCGAGGTCGGAATAGATTGCTGCTTCCATAGTTGTACCTATAATGAAAATGATTCTCAATATGTCAAGTGTTTTAAGCCCTGTTGGAGGGATGTATCCGACTTGTTCTTAGAATTTCTGACCAGACCGTGGAATTCCATATTGGATAGGAAATTCCCCATCAGAAAAATTGCCGCCCACGCCCTCTCTGTATCTTAAAGCCTGTTTTCTCTTTACCGGCAGTGTATTTTTGGGGATAGTTACTCACGATGATACGTACACTTCAATTTCTGGCTATTATAGCCATAACTATGGCCTGCCATCGTCCAACCCTGCTCAATATGTCAGCCTCTTTCCCCAGGTTAACAGACAACCAGGCTGATCCGGAAAATGCTTTTCGCTTGGAGCAGGTGACATCCCCCTATCTGGTAGTTAATTTTTTTGCACCCGACTGCCCACCCTGCATTACTGAACTTCCCGAACTGAAAAAGTTTTATGAGACCACCCAGGTCGAAAAAAAAATTACGTACATTGCAATTGGTTCTGCATTAGATTCAGTTGCCCAGGGTGAAGCTGTCTCACACGAATTAGCGGCCACAACGGTAGCTCCTTTCGTAAAACAATATAACCTTTCTTACCCGATATATCTGGCAGATACAGCCACCCTGCGCAGCTGGAACATCACGGGCTTTCCCGAAACCTTTATTTTCAGCCGCAACCGCCGGGGGAAGTGGCAACTCAAACGCAAATTCATCAGCGCTGTGACCGCCGCCCAGCTCCAGGCGGCCATTGAAGAACCTGACAGTTCGCTGTACTGATGCTCTCCCCACAGCAGCTAGAAGCCAACCTGGCGCCAGTACGAAAACTTATTGGTGACCGTGACGTAACCATTGTCGCTGTCACCAAACAGCAGCCAGTAGAGACCTATGAGCTTTGCCGCCAAGTTAATCTAACGCACATTGGCGAAAACCGGGCACAAGAAGTACGCGACAAATGTTCTGCCAACCTACCCAATAGCCTCAAATTACATTTTATAGCTCCGATACAGACGAAGAACATCAAGTATTTAGTTGGAAAAATTTTATCTTTTGATGCCTTAAGCGAGTATGAGACAGCCGTGGAGCTGAACCGTCGCTGGCTGGCCATTGACGCGAAACTTGCCGTACTGCTGCAGGTCAACTGTAGCGGCGAAAGTCACAAAAGTGGTCTGCGCTCTATTCATTACCCCGAGGTTTTGGCTTTTGCCCGCCAGATAGAAGCATTGCCTGCCCTGGAATTACAGGGATTGATGGCCATGGGCCCCACTCCCAGGCATAACTATGCCCGGGGCGACGCTCTTTATGAACACGATCTTCGCCGCACTTTTCAAACAGCCGCTGAATTCTGGTCCCGGCTACAGGCCGACCTGGGTCGTGCCCTGCCCCGGCTGTCGCTGGGCATGAGTGACGACTATGACGTTGCTCTGGAGTTTGGCTCTACAGAATTACGGCTGGGTTCTCTGCTGTGGCGTCAGACAGACGCCACGTAGCGACCATGGGAATACCGGATCGCCGCATTCGCGCAGACTAAAGTACGCATAAGAAGGGGGCACCTCACCTTCTTAAATTCTTAGAATTCTAAGAACAGATGGGGAATTCCCTACCAAGAAAACCATCCACCATGAGACATAATCTAGCGTTTTAGTAACTAACAAACCCCGTAAGGTGACATAATGCAGATTTTTAGTAACTAAAAAACACCAAAAGGTAAAGGGGGATGGTTTTTTTTACCCGCCACGGCGGCTACCCTGTTCAGGAATTCCTGAACTGATAGGGAATTCCCTACCAAAGATGTGACATAATGTAAGTTTTTGAGTCACGAATAACTTTATAGTCGCAATTTGCTCTTCTTAAAAAATATATTCTTAAAAGTAGGTGCTTTAAGCCAAGCAGCTTTTAGCCCCACAGCGGCAGATGACCACCAAAACGACCAGAAAAAAAGTTACCACACAGACTTTAGCCATAACTATGCCCCATGCGCCCGAAAAACTTGCTTCTATTAACGCTTATTTTTACCGGTGGCCTCTTTCTCACTGAACGCTATGACCATGAGCTTTTCTTCTTCTTAAATTGTGCTCCCGATGTTCCGATGGTTAAAACCTTCATGCTCTCTCTGACCCAACTGGCTGACGGCGCTTGGGTTATCATGATCGCCATGATTCTCTTCCCCCGCCGCCAGGGTCTGGTGCTGGCATTGATACTGGCTTTTTTGATTTCAGGGGGTATTGTTCAAGCTTTTAAGGCCGCCTGGCCGCAGCCCCGCCCAACAGTGCTGTTCCGCGCCATGGAAGAGCTCTGCGTGCTGGGGTTACGCAATACTAACAGTTCATTTCCCTCAGGACACGCGACCGCTGCCATGGTATTAGCCCGTTTTCTGGCTGAAGGCGGCAGCCAGCTGCGTGTTGCCCTCATGTTGGCCTTAGGCTCACTGATGGCGTTATCACGCGTCTATGTCGGAGTCCATTTCCCCGCTGATATCTGGGCAGGCGCTTGGCTGGGATGGATGGTTACCGACGCCACGCTGCGTTTTTTTCGCCACAAGAAACCTGTCGGGGATTACTTTTTACGCGGAGCTCTCGCATCAGGCTTCGGCTTTCTGCTGGCAACGTATTTTATTTTTTTTCACCAGGAGAAAATTCCCGAGGTAAAGCACATCTTCATTATGGCAGCGGCGGGGGTCGCAGTTCTGTTGGCCCTGCGCACTCTGTATTATTCATTACAATGGGGGATGGATCTCTCGATCCGGCGGCGTCTCTTTCGGCAGGCAGAATAAATCCCCCCTAATTTGCCAGCTTCACGACCATGCAAATCGCCAAGATGAAAAACCTTCGCCAAAGCTTTATTCGGTTGCGTACCGGCATACTGCTGGTACTCCTGCTGCTTGCTGCCGGCGCTTTCTGCTGGCATGAATGGCTTAGCTATATCCTTCACCTAGCCCGCCACCAGAGCCGGGTTATGTGGTCGCGCACTGCAATTAACAAACTGCTGAACCAATCACAGCTCAGCAGCGAAAAAATCAGCAAACTGCAACTCATTGTCGAGTTGCGCCAATATGCCCGAGAGCTCTATGCTTTGAAAGAATCGCATACTTTTGAAACTTATGTCGATCTGCAGCGCCCAGAAATAGGCTGGAACCTGACAGCCACCCCGGAATTTTCTTTTGAACCAGTGCAATTTAAGTTCCCGTTCATCGGCAGCTTCAGTTATCTTGGCTTTTTTGAACGCGCGCGCGCTGAAGCCAAAGCCGAAAAGTTAAAGGCAACAGGGCATGATACCTACTTGAGCGAGATAGGCGGCTATTCCACTATCGGCTGGTTTAATGACCCGGTATTCAATACCTACCTCGACTTGCCTGAAGTCTCTCTGGTACGTCTGGTATTACATGAAATATCACACGAAAAACTCTATTTCAAAGACGACAGTACCTTTTCAGAAAGCCTGTCAACTTTCATCGAACGAGAAGCGGCGCGGCGCTTTTATTTTGACAGACGCAAGTATGTCTTGCCCGAAAAAAACCGCCAGGCGGCGCTGGCCGAATACGAACGCTTCTGGCAAGTAATTAACGAGACCCGAGATCAGCTTAACCAGCTGTACGCATCAGATAAAACCACTATCGAAAAGCGCGCTGAAAAAAAAAGACTCTATGAAAACTTGCACCAACGTCTTAAAGATTCCCTTAAGAGCTATCGGTATATCACAGCGCCGGCAGCCCTGGCGTCATACCCGGAATTAAATAATGCCATTTTAATCCAGTACCGACGCTATACACCGCAGAAAAACGGCTTTGCTCGCCTGTTGCAAAATTGTAATAATGATATTCCCTGCTGGTTTGATGAATTAAGAAAGTTGCAGCACTGTCCGGCGGGAAGAAAGTTATTCCTAAGCGATGACATCCCCCTGGCAGAGGCTCTTAGAACATGCTGACAAAAAAGGGGCCTTAAGGCCCCTTGCTTCACTCATTTCAAGCGACAGAATTCAACCCGCTTTTTTAGCTGCCGCTTTCTCTGAAACTTCTTTTGCAATATTTGGCGGTACTTCTTCATAATGCTCAAACTGCATGGTATAGGACGCCCGACCCTGCGTCAGAGAACGCAACTCAGTTGCATAGCCAAACATTTCAGCCATTGGCACTAAAGCCTCAACCACCCGAGAATTGCCGCGCTGGTTCATGGCATTCACCTTACCCCGACGACGGTTCAAATCGCCAACCACATCACCCATGTAATCTTCGGGGGTAACTACTTCTACCTTGGCGATTGGCTCTAAGAGAACTGCTCCAGCCTTACGGCAGGCGTCCTTAAACGCCATAGAAGCGGCAATTTTAAAAGCCATCTCGTTTGAATCAACTTCATGGAAAGAACCATCGAAGATCGCAGCCTTGACATCCACAACAGGATAGCCGGCAAGTACACCAGTCTGCATCGCCTCTTCAATACCTTTTTGTACTGCGGGGATGTATTCGCGCGGCACGACACCACCCACAATTTTATTTTCAAATTTAAAGCCCGCTCCGGGCTCTTGGGGACCCACACTAAGCCAGACATGGCCATACTGGCCCCGCCCTCCAGTCTGCTTGATATATTTGCCCTCTTGTTCCACAGTTTTGCGGATAGTTTCCCGATAGGCGACCTGCGGTTTACCAACGTTAGCTTCTACCTTAAACTCGCGCTTCATGCGATCGACGATAATTTCTAAATGGAGCTCGCCCATCCCAGAAATAATGGTCTGACCAGTTTCTTCATCGGTATGTACCCGGAATGTCGGATCTTCTTCCGCCAATTTATTAAGGGCAATGCTCATTTTCTCCTGGTCAGCTTTTGTCTTGGGCTCAACCGCAACCGAAATCACCGGATCGGGGAAAGTCATCCGTTCAAGAACTATTGGATTTTCTTCGGCGCACAGGGTATCCCCGGTGCTGGTATCTTTGAGGCCTACTGCGGCAGCAATATCTCCGGTCTCTACTTCATCGATTTCTTCTCGGTTATTGGCATGCATCTGCAGCAGACGACCGATACGCTCTTTCTGTCCCTTAGTGCTGTTCAAAACATAAGAGCCTTTTTTCAGACGACCGGAATACACCCTAAAATAGGTCAGTTTCCCGATGTAGGGATCCGACATGATCTTAAACGCCAGTGCGGCAAACGGTTCGTTGTCATCGGCATGGCGTACCAGTTCGGGCTCACTACCTTCTTGAGCATCGACCTTAAAGCCTTTCACTGCAGGAATGTCTAAAGGACTTGGCAGGTAAGCCACTACTGCGTCAAGCAGGGTCTGAACGCCTTTGTTCTTAAAGGCTGTGCCGCAGAGTACGGGAAATAATTTCATGGCGAGAGTTGCATTACGAATCCCCTTGACCAGATCTTCATTGCTGAGCTCGCCTGCTTCAAGAAATTTTTCAATTAAATCTTCGTTGGTTTCGGCAACAGCTTCAACAAGTTTTGCGCGGTATTCTTTTGCTTTATCTAGCATATCACCCGGAATTTCTTCTACCGAGAATTTTGCTCCGAGTTCTTCTCCCGACCAGATTACAGCCTTCATTTTGACTAAATCTACATGGCCAGTATAAGAAGACTCGACACCAATTGGCAGCTGGATTGGTACGGCATTGGCTCCCAAACGCTCCACCATCATATCGACAGCGCGATAGAAATCCGCCCCCATACGATCCATTTTATTGACAAAGCAAATACGGGGAACTTTATATTTATCCGCCTGGCGCCACACGGTTTCGGTCTGCGGCTCAACCCCAGCAACGCCATCATAAACAGCAACAGCACCGTCGAGCACCCGCAGCGAGCGTTCTACCTCAACGGTAAAATCAACGTGACCCGGGGTATCGATGATATTGATCTGGCAATCCTGCCAAAAACAGGTAGTAGCGGCGGAGGTAATGGTAATACCACGCTCTCTTTCCTGTTCCATCCAATCCATGGTAGCGGCACCATCATGCACTTCGCCAATTTTATGCGAACGTCCCGTATAGTACAAAATACGTTCTGTGGTAGTTGTTTTACCGGCATCAATATGTGCCATAATACCGATGTTTCTAAGTTTTTTGATCTCAACTTTTCTTGCCATTGCTAAGTACCGTTAATTTTTCGTTAGATTAAATTTTATCTTACCAGGCATAATGCGAGAACGCGCGGTTAGCCTCAGCCATACGACGCACTTCGTCTTTTTTCTTCATCGCGCCGCCGTTATTGTTAATGGCATCCATCAACTCACCAGCTAATTTCTGTGAAAAATTACGGCCATTGCGGCTACGGGCAGCACTGATGATCCAGCGAATCGCCAGAGACTGCTTACGGGCAGGATATACTTCGACCGGAACTTGGTAGGTAACACCACCCACCCGGCGAGACTTTACCTCAATCTGAGGCTTGACATTTTCGATGGCGCGCAGAAAAACCTGATAGCCATCCTCGCCGGTTTTTTCTTTAACAATATCAAGGGCGCTATAAAACAAAGCTTCGGCCGTTGTTTTTTTTCCCTCCCACATCATGGTATTGATAAACTTGGTTACTAACGTGCTATTATAGAGTCGATCCGGAGCGATTTCCCGAACGAGACTTTTAGTTCTTCTGCGAGCCATATTGCTTTACCTTACCTGTTTTGTTCCATTATGCTTTAGGACGCTTTGCTCCATACTTAGAGCGACCTTTGCGACGCTTATCCACCCCAAGGGTATCCAGCGCTCCCCGAATAATATGATAGCGAACACCGGGAAGGTCTTTTACCCTGCCCCCACGCACGAGCACTACAGAGTGTTCCT
>CALHRC010000139.1 GCA_938038265.1 uncultured bacterium | reverse complement strand
CCTGCACCGCGCTCAATAATATTTAAGATGGCTGTTTCATCTTCATTGATAACTCGCTCATCATTTTCGCCAATTACTACAATAGTTGCTGGAGCATCTTGCACTCTTTCTTCTCGTTTTGACACAATAGCTACTTTTTGCTCCCCTTTAAAAAGAGCAAAAACATCTGCAGTACTTAACGAATCTTTGCCCTTTTTTTCAGAGTAGTAGTATTCTGTTCACTTTTCTCGTCTAAATTAAAATCATAATCTTCTGGATAAACAAACTGCAGGGCAAAAAGATAGGCCAAGAAAAAGTATTTCATCCGCATAAAACATGTCCTTGAGTCGAAGATACAATAACAACCATCCATAACTATTTTGTCAATTTTTTTTGCATAACCCATAACCACTCCAGGAAGACACGTTACCCTTAGGCGTGCGGAAACCTCACCCTCATAAGCAGCAGCGTAAGAGAGCATCCTGCTAACGGTTCAAGAAATCCATAACTGGGAGGGAGATTCCCCACCTAAAAATAAAGGTCGGGGGCTTAAAGCCCCCTCGCTGCAGCCCGGCTGTCCCCGTAGGGGACATCGGCCATGGCCTGCCCCCCGGCTCTGCCCTAGTTCAGGAATTCTAAGAACTGTTATGGGGATTTCCCACCTACTGGGGGTGGCATAACTATAACAGGATGTAATATCTATCTAACGTTATATTTGTTTTAGTAACTAAAAAACCGTAAGGAGGTAAGGATAGATCCCCCATGAGACATAATCTCGTTTTTAGTAACTAAAAAATCTTCAGGTGCCGTGGGCTGCCTTGTTTAGGAATACGGTCTATTGCACTTATATTTGCGAAGCTAAGGTACTAAGGCGAGTTGTAAGCAATTCGTTGGGTGCTTACGTTTCTTCCAACAGCTAAAATTTCTTTTCACAGGGAATGTCTTTATTCTCTTAGTAGTCTTTAAGTGCTTAAACTTGTACTACGGATTTTTTTCCTGGTCCTTGCGCTTGCCGTAATTGGGCTGACGGTCTGGAATTATACCCTTGATACCCGTTATCGTGAGAAGATTTTTTCACAACCGGAAGATATACCCATAGCCCAGGCGGCCCTAGTCCCCGGAGCGAGTGTCATTGGCGGTAAAAAACCATCCGGCATTTTGTTGGAGCGTCTTGAAAAGGGCGTCGAACTCTACCGCCTGAAACGGGTACAGAAATTGTTACTTTCGGGTGATAATGCTGGCATATATTATGACGAGGTCAATGTCATGAAGGATTTCTGCCTGAAGAAAGGCGTTTCACCCGATGATATTTTTCTGGATCATGCGGGAATGCGAACATTAGATTCTATCTATCGCGCTAAACATATTTTTGAGGCACGTGATATTATTATTGTAACACAAAAATTATTTATGGGACGAGCTTTGTTTTTAGCTAACAGTTATGGCTTACCAGCACATGGCTATTTAGCCGACAGTGAGCGAGTCCAGATTACCATAAACATGAAAATCCGCGAATTTTTGGCCCGCTACTTAGCTATATTGGATGTTTATTTTTTGAAAAGTGGCCCCGCTTTCTTAGGCAAAAAGACACCTTTGACTGGCAGCGGGCGTGCCACATGGAATAGAGATGTTCGCTAAACTTTGCCTTCTAACTCCTGAATGCGCTTTTCTAAATTATTTAGTAAGTACTGATTTTCTAAATTTTGGCGAAATTTATGTATCAAGTCAGAAATATCTTTGGCCATTACTTCAATATTCCAGGGCTTTTCATAATAGCGATTTAAACCACCATAATTGATAGCTTTAATGGCGGAATCAAGCCCTGCTTGACCTGTAAGTAATATTTTCATGGTATCGGGCAGCAATTTATGGGCTTCCTTGAGAAATTCATCCCCCTTAAGCCCGGGCATCACTTGGTCGGTAATAATCAGTTCAATTACCTCACCTTCTCCGTTTACTGTGTGAATAAATTCCAGCGCCTCTTCTCCTGATGAGGCGGTGATCACCTCATGCGTTTCAGAAAAATAAGCCATGAGCTGCTCACGCAGGGTATCCAGTACCGACTGTTCGTCATCAATACACAAGATATAGCCTTTTCTGTTCATTTACATCCCTCTGAAGATAACACCTGAAAACCAACATTAAAGCCAAGTGCTACCGTGTAGGTTATCAAGACAACTTTTTTTTGCGTCTTTTATGCGACGCGCCAAGCGATTGTTCAGCCAATAGTAAAGATATCCTTCGGATGGCCGAGTAGCCCGGTCATATTGCCTCACCAAACGGATTTTTAAAGGCAAGCGGCTCTAAAATCGTATCATTGCGCGATTCATCCCGCACTTCTTCATAGTCGGTATTAAAATGCAGCCCGCGGCTTTCTTTACGCTGCAAAGCGCTGCGGATTATCAGTTGGGCGACGAGAGCAATGTTGCGCAATTCCAGAATCTCCCGCGTGGGGATGGTGCGGTTATAGAAATCAAGCACCTCACTATAAATTAAATCAATGCGCCGCGCAGCGCGCTGCAGGCGCAGGTTGGAGCGCATAATACCGACATAGTCCCACATCAAGCTGCGGATTTCTTTAAGATCATGCTGTACGAGAACCCATTCCGCGAGGTTAGCCGCACCACCTTTATCCCAGGGCATAAGGCGTTTTAGGTAGGGTTTTTTTGCCTCTGCTTCGCGCTGCCGCAGGCGCCCTTCGATATCATTTACGGCACGCTGGGCAAAGACCAGCCCCTCAAGCAAAGAGTTTGATGCCAGCCGGTTACCCCCATGCACGCCGGTAGAAGCGGTTTCGCCAATTGCATAGAGGTAATTTAAATCCGCCCGCCCATCATAATTTACCAAAATGCCGCCACACATGTAGTGAGCTGCCGGCACCACGGGAATCGGTTCCCGGGTTATGTCAATATCATACTTTTCCTTAAGTGTATTGTAAATCAGTGGAAAGTGTGCCCGGATTTCATCGGCATTGCGGTGGCTGATATCGAGGTGAACGTATTCCACTCCGTTAATTTTCAGCTCAGAGTCGATAGCCCGGGCCACAATATCGCGCGGCGCTAATTCTTTCTGCTCTGAATAGCGATGCATAAAAGGCGTGCCATCCGGCAAGGTCAAAACAGCGCCAAAACCGCGCAGGGCTTCTGTAATTAGAAAAGCGGGATCGCCCTCTCGGTACAGGGCTGTCGGGTGAAACTGAAAAAACTCCAGATTGCGTACCCGACAGCCTGCCCGGTATGCCATCGCAACGCCATCGCCCGTCGATACTGCCGGATTGGTGGTATGCGGATAGACGCGTCCGGCACCACCAGTTGCAAGGATGATATAATCTGCCAAAGCGCTGTGTATTTCGCCGGTATCCTCGCTAAGTATATAGGCGCCGAAACAGTTGCGGGAAAATTGGCGCGGCTTAAAATGATGCTCCGTAATTAGATCCACCGCCATAAAGCGATCTAATACCTGAATATCTGGATGCGCGACAATCTGAGCGAGCAGAGAGCGCTCAATTTCGCGCCCGGTGAAATCATGAGCGTGCACAACCCGATGCATACCATGCCCACCTTCTTTGCCGAGATGCAGACTGCCACTATCGTCGCGGGTAAATGGCACGCCCAAATCAATTAATTCTCGTACGGCTGCCACACCCTCATTGACGAGAATACGTACAGCTTCACGATCACAGAGCCCGGCGCCAGCTGTCAGAGTGTCTTCCATATGCTTTTCCGGGTTATCCATTTCTCCCAGAGCAGCGGCAATCCCCCCCTGGGCATAATTGGTAGCCGATTCTTCGGGCTTATCTTTGGTCACAATAATAACTTTACCAAGGCGCGCCGCTTTGAGCGCAAAGAAAAGGCCCGCAATACCCGAACCAATAACCAGAAAAGTTCCGGTATAAGTCATGGAACGAGATTGCACCGCCGCGCCTGGCTGTAAATCACTTGCTCTTTTTTTTTGTTTTTTTCGGGGGGGATGGCTTATCCTGAGCCGCAGGTGCTGCTTGCTGCTCAAGAGGTTTAACTGGCACAGTTTTTCTCTGTGCCGTTCTTTTTTCGGGTGGCGCTTTTTCTGCCGGTTTTGCTTTACGAGAAGATTTTACCGGCTTCTGCGGTGCCATACCAATCTCGATGCCATACCGCTCGATGAGTTGTTCTAAGCGAACAGCCTGCTGTTTTAGGTATTCGAGCCGGGCCTGAACTAAAGGCAGCATCTGGTTATTTTTAAGAGGTTTTTCAAGCACGGTAATACCCGCAGCCCGGGCGCGCTCTTCAATAAGAGCAGCTCGCCCCGTCAATAGCAGAAAATCCGCCGGCGAAAAGGTGGGGTTGGTGCGCAGAATGCTCTGGATGAAATCAAATCCTTTACGACCCGGTTCAGTATCTTGCTCAACAATAATAAGAGAATATCCCTCAAAAACTAGCGGGTGTTGCAGGATCACTGGAGCAGCCGGTAATTCTGCTTCCAAGAGAACTTCGCCCTTACTTTTGGCGCTTTCTTTCTGCTTTTCCGCAGCATCGACAACAGCAGCATATTGTAGGATTTTTTGAGCCTCAAGGTTGTTAATTCGGCTACCGAATTCATTGATTTTTTTCTCCGCATCGTTGTAGCGAAAAACGCTTTCATACTGCAAGGGCAGACCTTTGAGCATCACCTGGAGGGTATCGATGAAGCTGTGGTTATCGTCAATGATCAGCAGTTTATGAACCATGGTTTTACAATACTGACAGAAATTAAAGCAAAGACTGACCGACAACCCCTTTTCTGCATTTACATCCCCCTGGGCTCATAACCTGTTTTTTATAAGTCCCTCAAAAAATCCAAATAGCTTGACGGTGCGCCATCTTATGATCTGTTGATATGCGGCATGAACAGCAAGAAAATTCTAATCGTAGAAGATGAACTCATTATTGCCGGCGACTTACAACATGAACTGGAAGCGGCCGGTTTCCGCGTAACCGGCACTGCCACGAGCGGAGAAGAGGCATTGGAATTAGTTGCTCGCGAGACCCCCGATCTTGTTCTGATGGATATCATTCTACAGGGCAACATGAATGGAGTTGAGACAGCTTCCATTTTAAAAGAGCGTTATAATATACCGGTAATATTTCTCACCGCCTATGCCGATTCATTTACTTTTGATCGAGCCAAAGAGTTACTCCCCTTCGGCTATATTTTAAAGCCTTTTCAGGCACGGGAACTAATCATCAGCGTGGAACTCGCAATCCATCGCGCGGAAAGCGAAAAAACAATTAGTCGCTTACGCGAAAAAATCACTTCCATGGAAAAACTGCTGGCCATTGAGTCCTTTACCGCCAGCATTGCCCATGACCTGAAAAATATCCTGGCCCCGATCCGGCTGTTTACCGAAAACGGGCTTACCCTTTTAGCCGAAAACTCTCAGACATACCCCCGCCAAGAGCTTATAGAAAACTTAGAAAAAACACAATATGCAGTCTTACTGGCTAATGAATTAGTGGGGCGTATCAACAGACTGTCCATGAAGCAGGAGGATGGTCAGGATGTCGTCTGCGATCTTGCTGAAGTAACGCGAAATACCGTGCAGGTATATTCCGCATCGAGAGGAAATAAAATCCGCTTTCAGTTGAACATACCTCAGGGGCTTGCCAACGCCAGAATCTCTCCGATAGGAGTATCGCAGATTTTACTCAATCTGCTCTCTAACGCTGATCATGCTGTCGAGAAAACCGATAAGCCGCAAATTGATGTAACGCTAAGCACCCTCGATCCTGTTACAGCGGAGCGGGAAACCGCTGGCCGCCTGAGCTGTGCCTGCCATAAACTTACAGTCAGCGATAACGGTTGTGGCATCACTCCAGAATTATTGCAGACCATTTTTGATCCATTTATTAGAATTCGGGAAGAACATTCGGGCAGTGGCCTTGGCCTAACTATTGTTCAAGCACTAACCGAAAGAGCAAAAGGGTATCTGACTGCCACCAGCGAGCCTGAAAGAGGCTCTGTATTTTCGGTTTTTCTGCCGGCCGTTACCTAATTATGCTGCGTAAGAAAATAAGAAAACAATCTCTGCGACTGAAATTTGCCTTGCTGCTAGCGACAGTGATCATTCTGCCCATAATTTTCGGCTTACTTGTCTATCTAATACAACGTAACATTGCCGCTACTTTTGAAGAAATCCGCAATACCGAAAATCTCCGTAGTCTATATGAAACACTACTTCGTCAGAGCAGAGAAATTGAAACTACCGCCAGTGGATTTATCATAACAGGTGATAAATCCTACCTAGAGCTATATGAAAAATCTATAGGCAATTTCAGCGAAGGAATGAGTCAGATAAAAAATTTTTCCAACCTGCGACCCGACAGCCTGGTTACCATGAACAAAGCCACAGAGTTTGCCATACAGTGGTTACATGAATTAAGGTATGCCATGGAACAGAGAGTGAAAAAAGGTAATCCTGAATATGCTCAAGCAACGCTGTATTCCGCAGCAACAAATGCTCTACGAGACTCGCTGCTTTTAAACCTTTCCCGTCTAACTGAAGGAGAGAAATATCGCATCAAACTTTTGAGCGATCGCCTGAATTACCAGCACCGGGATTTCTATATCGTCATTTTTACTGGCTCTCTCATACTTTTTATCTTTCTTTTGTCTGCAGGATATTTTCTTACCAGCACTATCCGCAGAAACATACGCATCATATCCGAAGCAAGTCGTTCTCTGCTGAAACGCGACTTAAATAGTAAAATTCCATTAGATAGACGGGACGAATTATCTTTTCTTGCCATACTACTCAACAGACTAGCAAGCCGCATTCGCATCAGCGAAGCTAATCACCGCCGGTCTGTTGAGCAGATCTTCGATCTAGTACCCTCGCCAGTCGTCGTCATTCATCAGGATTTTTCTCCCCTGCGAGTAAACCTTGCGTTTGAAAAACTCTGCCGGGATATCGGAAACTATCTTGAAGAGAATCCCCAATTAATCTATGGAGATATTTTTGACAGTATCTGTAAAGAGCTGCGCCAGAACAGAAAAACTGGCAATATAAACCCACGGGAAAACTTAAATGACATAGTTCTGCAATATTCTGCTTCTAAAGTAAAAAATCGCAACAACAGCCACTATTATATTGTCGCAATTCAGGATATCAGCGACCAGAGAAAAGCCGCAGAGATGCTAGAAGCAAGCGCAGCCAAATACCGAAGCATTGTCGAAGACCAGACTGAATTTATTCTGCGTTTTGACCGGGAGGGCAGAATTCGCTATGTAAATGATGTATTCTGCCGTTACCAGAACATCAGTCGGGAAAATTTGATCGGCGAATACTTTTCCCTGTTCTCTTTCCCTGACGATCTAGCAAAATTAAAAGAAAGCATGAATAGCCTTACTCCGCTTTCCCCCCTATCAGAGCTCACCTTCAGAACAAAACTCCCCGGAAATGAGATTCGCTGGATATTCTTTTCTTTCAGAGGAATTTTCAAAAATGACACAGAACTGATTGAAGTACAGGCTGTCGGTCGTGACGTGACCAATCTGGTAAACGCGGAAAATAGTTTAAAACAGAAATCGGAACAACTTGAAAAAACGGTACAGGAAAAAGAATACCTGCTCAAAGAATTACACCACCGAGTAAAAAATAATCTACAGATAATGATCAGTATTGTGCGCTCCCAAATCCGTCTTTCTGACCAGAAAGAAGCTAGCTTTCTTCTGAAAGAATTTGAGAACCGATTGTACTCTCTTGCTATTGTTCATGAAAAATTATTTCAAAACCAGCAAGGCGAAGTGCAACTTTCCGATTATCTCAATGATTTGCTACAGCACATCGACAAGACCTTTCTTTCATCAGGAATTCGTATCCAACGCAAACTGGAACATTACAGTGTTAATATTGAAACAGCGATTCCTGTTGGCCTCATCATAAATGAAGCCGTCTCAAACGCCATAAAATACGCCTGCCCAAACGCTGCAAACTGTCAAATCTCCGTTGAAATGGCAGTCAGCACTGCAAATAAATGCCGCATTACAATCCGGGATAATGGATTAGGTTACCAACCGACTCTCCAGGGAAGTCGCCGAGGCCTGGGCATGTACCTGATAGACAGGCTCAGCCGCCAATTAAACGCCACAGTCTCCTGGGAAATCGACCAGGGAACCATTTTCACTCTTGAATTCAGCGAGCTGCACTACAATACCAGACTGCGCAAAGACCCGGATACATCCTTTATGCCAATAGAACTGACCGGCTAACAGGAAAAATCAAAAACCATTTAAGGCAATCTTCTGTTCAATAGCTCTTTTTACTAATTCGCCGTTAGATTTGATATTCAATTTCTCTTTAATATGCGTTTTATGGGTTTCAACCGTGCTGATCGAAATATCAAGCTTACTGGAAATCTCGCGCGTCGTCAGACCTTCACCAATCAAAGTAAAGATTTCCTGCTCTCGCGCACTCAGGGGATTGTTGTCGCTAACCTGTGGCTTGAGAAAATTTTCAATTACGCGACCGGCAATGCGGGTAGAAATAACGGTGTTACCCGCCATCACCTGACGGATACTCGCAATTAGTTCTTCCGGTTCTTCATCTTTGAGCAGATACCCTTTCGCCCCGAGCTGCAATGCTCGAATAGCATACATTTCATTTTCATGCATTGTCATGACAACGACAATTATATCAGGGTATTTATCAGTAACAGTCTTTAATAGCTCAAGCCCATTTTGTTTGCCGCGTAGGGAAATATCGATAACAACTATATCCGGTCGCTCACGCGCAATCCGCCGCTCCGCCTCGTCAGGGATATCCGCATGACCGCAGACCTCATAGCCGAGATTCTTTTCAACCAACTTCGACATGGCGTTTACAATTAGCGGATGATCTTCTACGAAAAATATTTTTTTATGGCTATTTTGCTTGTGGATTGCTTCGTTAAGTTTTTGAGTCTCTTGTTCTGCTGTTTGTTCCATTTTTTATTTTACCTCTGGTTGCCCGACGGTACCTTAAATATTAAAAAGTTCAGCCCGTTCTTTTGTCGAGCAAAAAATAATTAACACTATCCCATCTAGAAAGATATGTTACACTTAAGGGTTGCTTACAATAAATGTAAAGCCTCTTAAGGGGTTTTAAGCGAAAAAATTAAACTTAAAAGGACGGCAAAGGTATAATTAGTTGGGATATCCACCAGCGCTGCAAGC
>CALHRC010000138.1 GCA_938038265.1 uncultured bacterium | reverse complement strand
AATTCAATTGATGAGGGATCCCCGCCATGCTCTCCGCAGACCCCCAGTTTGATGTTGGGTTTGACTTTCTTACCGAGTTCGCAAGCAATTTGGATTAACTTGCCAATGCCGTCGCGGTCTAAAACGGTAAAAGGATTTTTCTCATAGATACCAAGTTCAATATAATGCGGCAAGAAATGTTCTGAGTCGTCGCGAGAAAACCCCGCCCCCATCTGGGTTAAATCATTGGTGCCAAAACTAAAGAAATCAGCATATTGGGCAATTTCATCTGCTGTGATAGCGGCTCGGGGCACTTCAATCATGGTACCAAGCATGTACCTTACGTTGACCTTGGTTTCTTGAGCTACTTTTTCTGCAGTTTCGCGGATGGTTTTATGCTGGTTTTCTAATTCCTTCCAGTGACCAACTAAAGGTACCATAATTTCGGGATGCACTTCGACCCCCTGTTTTATAAGTTCGCTGGCCGCCTCAAAGATGGCGCGCGCCTGCATTTGGGTAATTTCGGGGTAAGAAATTCCCAGACGGCAACCGCGGTGGCCGAGCATGGGATTAAATTCTTTGAGTTCATCAATCTTATGGCGGATGGCGCGAACATCCTTCTTTAGCTCAACTGCTAAATGAGAAATAACATCTTCTTCTTGGGGTAAAAATTCATGCAAAGGGGGATCTAATAGACGAATAGTTACCGGCAAGCCGGCCATCTCTTCAAAAATACTCTTGAAATCTTCCCGTTGAAATGGTAATAATTTTTGAATAGCAATATGTCTTTCCTCTTCGCTATCTGCCAAAATCATTTCCCTTACGGCTAAAATTCGATCTTCAGCAAAGAACATATGTTCAGTGCGGCACAGACCAATACCCTGCGCGCCATAACGCCTTGCTACCCTCGCATCAGTTTGGTTATCAGCATTGGTTCTGACTTTTAATTTCGCATATTTATCAGCCCATTCCATTAGCTTTTGGTACTGGCGCGCAAGCTGCGATTGCTCCATAGGCAGCGATCGGTCAATAAATACCTGCTCAATTTCCGAGGGGATGGTTTTCAGGTTGGCATTTAGCACTTCTCCGGTGAAGCCATCAATGCTCAAATAATCGCCTTCTTTGAGTTCAATGACTTTTCCTTTTTCTGAGGTGACGCGCATAATGCCGGTTTTGTAGTTGATCGACAGTGCTGAGCAGCCGACAATACAGGGTTTGTTCATACCGCGGGCAACCACCGCCGCATGACTGGTCATGCCCCCGCGTGCTGTGAGAATTCCTTGGGCAGAGTGCATCCCAGAAATATCTTCGGGAGAGGTTTCGACCCGCACGAGCAACACTTTTTCGCCTTTGCGCGCCCACTCCACTGCGCGCTCGGCGCTGAAGACCATTTTACCAGAAGCTGCTCCCGGACCGGCTGGCAGACCCTTGGCAATGATTTTGCCTTCAGCAGCGGCTCGTTTCTTGTCTTCTGCATTAAAGATGTTGGCCAACAGCGATGGCAGTGATGCGGGATCGATGCGTTTTAACGCTGTCTTTTCATCAATAATACCCTCTTCGACCATTTCTACAGCTACCCGTACAGCAGCAAAAGCGGTGCGCTTGCCATTACGCGTCTGCAGCAGGTAGAGTTTTTTATTTTCAATAGTAAACTCAATATCCTGCATGTCTTTGTAGTGCTGCTCTAATTTCTGGGCAATATTATTGAGTTCGGCATAGGCTTCCGGCAAAATGTCATGCAGCTTTTCAATATCGAGTGGGGTTCTAATACCGGCTACGACATCCTCACCTTGTGCGTTCATTAGAAATTCAGCAAAAAATTTTTTCTCACCGTTGACCGGGCTGCGGGTAAAGCCCACCCCGGTGCCACTATCTTCGCCCATGTTGCCAAAGACCATCGACTGTACATTGACAGCAGTGCCGAGTTTATCGGAAATATCATTGAGTTTGCGATAGGTGATGGCCCGGGGGTTCATCCATGATGAGAATACCGCATCAATGGCTTTTTTAAGTTGCACTTCCACTTGTTGGGGAAATTCAGCGCCGGTTTTTTCTTTTACATAAATTTTGTAATGAGCAATGAGTTCTTGCAATTCAGGTGCGGTTAAATCTTTGTCTTCTTTACGGTTATATTTAGCGCGGATCTCTTCGAGCATATGCTCAAAGTCATGGTGGTTCAGGTTCAAGACCACATTGCTGAACATCTGGATAAAGCGCCGGTAAGAATCATAAGCAAAGCGCTCATTGCCGCTTTTCAGAATAACACCTTTTACGGTTTCATCATTTAAACCCAGGTTGAGGATGGTGTCCATCATACCGGGCATGGATACCGGTGCTCCGGAACGCACCGAAACTAACAGCGGGTTCTGGGGATCACCAAATACCTTGCCGGTGGCTTTATTTAGTTTTTGTATATTTTCATGAATTTGCTGCTCTAATTCCGGGGGATAGCTTTTGTTGTTGTTATAGTAATACGTACAAACTTCAGTTGAGATGGTAAAGCCCGGGGGCACTGGAATATCCAGCAAAGTCATTTCTGCCAAGTTGGCTCCTTTGCCGCCTAATAGATTCTTATCGGTTGCCTTGCCTTCGGTCGCCCCGGCGCCAAAGAAATATACGTACTTAGTGGTTACCATGAATCCGCTTTGGTGGGATGTCTTGACAGAGCGTAAAGAAAAATCTAAAGCTTAACAGAAAAAGTCATTTCGGAGGGTTATTTTCTGCGGCAGTGCTGCAGAAAATAAGGTCATATCGCTTTTTGCGGCGTATTACGGCTGGGTATAGCTTGCAAGATTGACATTTACCCGGCCCAATACTGGAACATCTGCCCAGATTTTAACTGGAACATAGTTGCTGTCTGTAGTAATAAACATTTCAATTTGACTTTTGGTATTAAAAAATAAACTGCCCTCTGTCTCTTTCGAATCTTTAGGATTGGCTAAAGCTGATTTTACGTGAATTACTTCTTTCTTACCGTAGAACGGCACATCGATGATTTTTTTATCAAGTACTTTCAAAATGAGAATTTTTTCTGACCCGGCGGGCAAAACCCATAGGCGTTGTACATCCCCAACTTTGGGAACGGTACTCTGTGAGCGGATAAAATAAAAGGCACCTAATAAATCTTGTGTTTGAGTTTGGATAGTTTTGGTATAGCGGTCTTTGGTATCACGCTTTAATGGCCCTTTATGGGGGAAGCTGGTTTCTGAAAAAGTCTGTTCGTGTTTTTCAACTGCCACCGATTGCCCACTGAATTTATAAGAACGTTTCTGGTAAGTATCCCCTTGATAGACTTCTTCAAAGGCATAACTGGGGCGCTGGCTCGCCCAATTCCAGACGGCGCCAAAGCTGCCCTGTACATAATAGATACTTTTCATGACATCCATAGAAGTGACCTTAGCTAAAGTTTTTAAGGTGGAATTATCAGTTGTTTTGGTTTGCATTTTAACCACACCGACATTCATCCCCTTCCACTCAACTGTGTAGGTTAAGGTTTCATTGTAAAATGGCCGCTGGGTATTCTGCCCCGCGATCGGGTTTGTAAGGGTTAAGAGCAAGGCCAGTGCCCCAAAGGTGAGTCTGCCGGTTCTGTGTAGCCTCAGTAGGGGGGGATGTATGGCTGGTAATTTCATAGTTACTTCCTTGTTCTATCTGCTCTATCTTGTCTATTCGACGTACGCACAGGTGCTTTTGTTCGTATGATTTGTCAACCGAATACGGTGCGCCAATAGGTTTTGGCATAACCGGCAATACCGCCAATAAACGTAACCACCAGCGGCCAGATAGTATATTCTTTATATTGCCACTCAACCAGGTAGGCTAACCCCGACAGCGCGCAAAAACCAACGCCAAATTTGCCCCACCAGTTGGGCTTACCCAAAATATTTTTTTTTATCAGCAGGTAGCCACCCAAGAAGGTTCCAGCTACTTCGCGCAGAAAGATAAAGATCACTACCCAGACCGGGTAAGCCCGGTGGATCACCAGCATGGTCAGACCGCCTAAAATGGCAAACTTATCTGCCACTGGGTCGAGGTATTGCCCCAGGGGGCTTTCCTGGCCTAACAGGCGGGCGATCATGCCGTCAAAGAAATCAGAGAGTACCATGAGTATCAATATACCAATAGCATAGTAGTGGTAATCAGGGTCGGCACTGCCCTGTTTGATGGTGTACCACAGAAAGGGCAGCAGCAGAATCCGACTTAGAGAGAGAAAGTTTGAAACAGTAAAAACCCGGTAGGTAAAGAGCTCCCTGACAGTCATCGTTCGGGTGGCTATTTAATTTTTATGGTGTTCTCTCGCCCTGGGCCGACACCTACCCAGCGTATTGGAACGCCAGTGAATTTTTCGAGCGCCTGGATGTATTTTTTGGCATTTTTGGGTAGTTCATTTAGAGTGCGGCAGTTGCTTATTGGCTCTTTCCAGCCGGGTAATTCTTCATAGATGACCTTGATCTTTTCAACGTCATACGCTGGGAAATGTGAGATGCGTTTGCCGTCGAGTTCATACCCTACGCCAATTTTAATAGTGTCAAAGCTATCGAGTATATCTAATTTAGTAAGGGCAAGGCAGGTAAGCCCATTAACCCTGGCCGCATGGCGGATGACCTCACTGTCAAACCAACCACAGCGTCGGGGGCGGCCGGTGGTAGAGCCAAATTCCTGGCCAATCTGGCGCAGTTTTTCGCCTTCGTCGCCAAAGGCTTCCGTCGGGAAGGGGCCTTCGCCGACCCGGGTGGTGTAGGCTTTGGTGATGCCAATGACATCCCCCAAATATTGAAAACTAATACCACTGCCAGTTAGCGCTCCGCCCGTGGTGGGGTTAGAGCTGGTCACATAAGGGTAGGTACCAAAATCGAGATCCAGCATGGTACCTTGGGCGCCTTCCAGCAAGACCTTCTTCCCTGAGGCGAGTTCCAAGTTTAGGTAGTAGGAAGCATTGACTACAAACTCGCGCATTTTGTCGCGCAGCGACAATAGGTAGTTTTTTAATTCTTGCAGATCAACCGGTTGTGCCTGGTAGAGAGCGGTTAAGGTCAGGTTTTTCTGTGCCACTAATGCCGGCAGTCGTTTTTCAAAAAAGGCTTCACTGAACAGATCCCCTACGCGAATACCCCAGCGGTTTACCTTATCGCTGTAGCAGACGCCAATACCCCTTTTGGTGGTGCCAATTTTGTTACCACCCGCCCGTTCTTCACGCAGGATATCCACTTCCCGATGGTAGGGCAGTAATAGGTGAGCGTTGTCGGCCACGCGGATGCGTCCTTTGGTGGGAATACCACGGGCAGCGAGTTCGCCCAGCTCTTTGAAAAGGGCTTCGGGGTCGATGACCATCCCCCCGCCTAAGATACAGATGGTGTTAGGGTACAGTATGCCAGATGGAATTAGGTGAAAGATATATTTTTCTGCGCCTACCTTGACAGTATGGCCGGCATTGGCACCGCCCTGGTAACGAACGACAATTTCGGTCTGTTCCGAGAGGTAATCGATGATTTTGGCTTTACCTTCATCTCCCCATTGGGTACCGACGATCAGAGTGGCAGGCATGGGGTCAGTACGGTGATTCGATTCTGTTAGTCAAATTTTTCTATGGCTTCTTTTTTCGTCTCGGAAATCTCGAACACTTTGTCTAACATGGTGATTTCAAATAATTGCTGTAGGTTCTCGTCCGTTATGATAAGTTTTAGGTCACCTTTCTCCTGTTTATAAAGTCGCTTATAGGTCACTAGAACTCCCAGCGCTGAACTACAGACATGATTGACTTTACTGAGATCCACAATCACATTATGATGTCGGCGGGCGTGAAATGATTCGAGTATTTTTTCAAGCTCATCTGTTTGGGCCTGCTGGATGCTGCCTTCAAGCTCGACAATTTGTATGCCTTCTTCAACGTAAGATTTCATGGCACCTCTTAGAAGTTGCGGTTTTTGCCCCACCCGGTGCGTTCTTATAGGTTAAGCTCAGAATGTAAAGTTGTTTTATAAATTAAGTATCGAGTCCAGGGAGATATGTTACACTTCCCTGCTCCGCGTAATTTTCGCAGGTGGGGATGTTTTCCCGCCGGGCA
>CALHRC010000137.1 GCA_938038265.1 uncultured bacterium | reverse complement strand
TTCACTATCGAGAAGCACGGCAGTCCAGAGAAGGGACGAGCAGCCGAATTTCAGGTGATCTATCACCTGAAATTCGGCTAATTCCCGCCTTATAGCCCACTGTCCTCCGATTCTCCCTAACCTTAAGAGG
Source organism: uncultured bacterium (assembly GCA_938038265.1). Taxonomy (GTDB): domain Bacteria; phylum Spirochaetota; class Leptospiria; order Turneriellales; family Turneriellaceae; genus CALHRC01. The sequence continues at coordinate 4,848 of CALHRC010000137.1, read as the reverse complement.
AGCTGCCCATGCCAGGCAGGCTTTGGCAAGGTTCGAAGGGGTGGGTGCTTTAGCGCCGCCTGCTAGAGACGGTTTTTCCCTACGGGGACAAGCCTGGCCACAGCGAGGGGGCGATCAGGTTTGCGCCTAAGACCCCAAAACCTAACCTTTCAGTAGAAAATGATTAGGAGAGTAAGATCACCGCAGGGGTGGCAAAATTTCATAAACCCTTACCGCCTCATTGAGGAAATCCGACGACACCAGATAGCGCCCATCCGGCGAAAGATCGAGACCCGTCGGCTGGTCGCCCCCTTCCCATTCGGCAACTATAACTTGTTTTTTAACATCAAATACCTGCAATTTTCCGAACGCAGGCCCTGGCTTCAGGTAAGTTTCAGGATTATTAGGCCCCCGAGTGGAAACATACAGATAACGTTTAGTTTTATCTAGCACAATTGTGTTTGGCTTGTGGTATGTCGGCATTTCGGCCACCACTTCGTCATTGACCAGCACAGCAATATAGCCACGAGACATATTAGAAAAATAATATGTATTTGGGTTTTGCCCGCGCACTATATGCCGCAGGGATCCAATAAATTTTCGATCGAGCAGAATTTTTCCCGTATCAGGATTGATTTTCAACAACCGACCATTACCATCATCATCTTTGTCGCCACCAAACAGTACCACGTAAAGCGCTTTGCCATCATCCGAAAGAACCATCCCCCGCGGTACACCGGGCAATGAAATTTTGCGCAATTCTTTCATCACACCCGGGTCAAGCACTGAAATATCTTTACTGTTCCAATTCGACAAATAGAGTAGCCCACGGCCCTCGTCCCAGTGCAGCACCTTACTCCATTTACCGCTAGTGGTTATGGTGCCTAAATAAGTCAGATCTTTCGCTGAAAAAGCGTGCGCGCTGTGGGTACTCATTTGGCTGACCCAAAACTCGCCACGCGAGGGAATGACCACCGATTCGACAAAACTTTCTTTATTGGCAATATCTGCTGGAACCGGCAGCTGGCTGCGCTCCCCGGTGTGAATATCCAAAAGTTCCACTTTTTTATCGTCAAGGTATGGTAGGATCACCCGCCGGTTATCGAGAAACGTTACGCTCTTAGGCTGTTTGCCGACCTGCCAACGATGGACTAATTTTACAGGCGATGAGTCCGGCAATAATTGGTAAAGTGGAGGATCTAACGACAACATGCGGGCGTAATCAGTCTCGCGCAATTCAATTTCCCTTGCCGGAAAATCCACATGCTGCAACCCCAGGGTAATGGGCCCTGTAAGATCACCTACTGGTATAGAGAAAAAACCTAAAGTCTTATTTGTCTCAAGGGGTTTTACCACCAATTTCTGTCCATTAATAAAAACTGCGGTCTGCTGCCAGGGTTGTAGATAAAATTTTAAGTGGGTCAGCGACTCAGGCCGGGCAACCTTCTGGATGTCTTGTTTCAGTGGCGGCGTAGCACAATAGGCACAAAATAGCACAGGCAATATAAGTTTTCGCATACGCTGTTTTTTATTTACTGCACAGGGGGTGAACCGTAATTCTGTCGCAATTTCATGAGCACCCAACGTTACCACCTTTTCGAGCGCACCGGTCTTGAGATCGAACTCATGATCGTTAACCGGGAAACCTGGGCGCCCTTGCCGGTAGCCCATAACCTGCTGACGACCTCAGAGGGAGAGATCATGCAGGAACTGCTGCTCAGCGATGTCGCGTTTTCAAACGAAATGATTGAGCATCATATTGAAATCCGCTCGGTCGAGCCGGTCAGAGATTTTAGTGGTTTGCACCAGAGGCTGCACCGTGGTCTGCAGAAATTCAATGATCTGCTGCAGCGCCTCGGCGCTACGTTACTGCCTGGCGGCATGCACCCTTTCCTAAACCCCGAAACCGATACCTGTCTGTGGGATGAACAGGAGTCGGAGAAATTCAATTTATACCATAAAATTTTCAACAGCAGGCGGCATGGTTGCGCCAACATCCAAAGCACCCGACTTATCCTACCCTATGCGGATGAAACAGAATTTGTCACCCTGCATAATGCCGCCCGCCTGGTATTGCCCCTAGTACCCGCGCTAGCCGCTGCTTCGCCTATATGCGATAGCATTGTGCAATCATCCGCCGACACCAGGCTGCTTTTCTATAGTTCATTTCATGAAAAATTTAACAGCATTGGGGGGGATATCATTCCGGAAAGCAGCCATAACATCTCAGATTACAAACAAAATGTCCTGCAGCCCATCACCAATACCATCAAGGCAGCAGACCCTGAAGGCCTATTAACCGCGGAATGGCTCAACGCCAGAGGTATTGTCCCCCGCTTTGACAGACATTATCTCGAACTCAGACTGGTGGATACCCAGGAATCCGTTTTCGCCAGCTGCGCGGTGGCCGCTCTAATAACTAAAACCATACACTACCTTACTCTCGATGAGCAAACTCTGATAGCAGCCCAGGCATTCCCTACAGAAACATTAGTTTCCCTCTACCACAACGCCATTACATCCGGTGAACAGACAGAAATTCGTAATCTTGAATACCTGCGGCTATTTAACATGTACGGCGGCCATCTGTCAGCTCTGGAATTCTGGCAAGGTATGATCGAACGCACCCGTATTACAGAGCAGTTACCCGAATATGCCGATTTTTTCAAACTCTACAGCCGGGAAGGCACCATGTCAAGCCGCCTGTTGAAAAAATTTAATCTAAAGCGCGGAGAAACTCTAAACGAAAACAAACTAAAAAAAATCTGCCGTGAATTAGCCCGCTGCCTTCAAAGTAATAGCCTGCTCGAGCCTTAGCAGCTCTGCAGTAATTTTGCATAACTGCGCGGCTCTTCCGGGAAACCCAATAACCCGCGCTCGCGACGGAATTTCTCAATTGTCGCCGCTGCTGCTTCTCGTTCTTTTTCACCGGTAAGAACTTCTAACTCGAGGAAGAAGCCTAATTCCCCTACTGCGTCGAGAGAAATAGTTATTGCTTCGGCATAACTAATCCAGCGGTGTTTGCGGATCTCGAGTGCGGGCACAAAACCCAGCCGGCGGAAAATTGTCAGAATTTCGACAGAACCATCCACCTCAATTTCTTCTCTGCTTTTAAGCGCACCTATTCTTTGCGCCGGCCCTTTCCAGGTAAGGATATCCCGATGGCTCTGCAGCTCCCAGCGATCTTGTTTCTTTATGAATAGAGTATTCTCCCGATGACGCAGTACCTGATCCGCACCCGCAATGTCAATTTGCGGATGTCCAAAATAAGTATCATGCTGCGCTTCAAAGCGCTGCGGTGGTTCGCTATCCAACAAAACCCGGACACTCTGCGGTAAGGGCAAGGCGGAATATGAAGCTGGGTCGGCGGTCACAGATAATGCAAGCGGACGGCGATCGATAACCAGCTTTAATTCGACTTCATAACCTTTCGTCTCAACCACGGAAACGCTCCACCAAACGTCTGAAGATCTGCACTCCTTCTTCCAGAATTTCTTCTTTTTGGGCATAACTAATACGCACATTTCTGCTGTGCGCACTAAAGATATACCCCGGGACAATTAATAATCTTTCGGCAATAGCAGCTTCAGCAAACTGGCGGCTCTCGATAGGCACCTCAGGGAAAATATAAAAAGCCCCGTCAGGCGACGGATACCTGGCTACACCCTTGAGTAAGCCGGCAACTAAATCACGACGCCGACGCATCAATTTCATCTCTTCAACAACAGGAGTCTGCAGAGCAGTAATTGCCGCCCACTGCCCCGGCTGTGGAGCGCACACCACACTGTATTGCTGCAGGGTAGCCATCTTTTGCACAATGGGCGCTAAGTTAGCTGGCGCTCCTAAATACCCCACCCGAATGCCCGTCATGGCGTGCGATTTAGAAAAACCGTTCAATGTCAGAGTTCCTTCAGGATAGAGCGACGCTGTTGAGACAAATTTATTTTCATAATCAAATACTTCATAAATTTCATCGGAGACCAAGACAGCTCCTGTGCTTTGGGCTAACCTCACAAGTTGCGCTAATTGTTCTCTTTCAAATATTTTACCAGTAGGGTTGGAGGGAGTCGAAAAAATGATGGCCTTATACTTGACGCCTGAGGCCAGCAGGTGATCAATATCCGCCGCAGTAAAATTTTCCGGGATGGTATGCAAATTAGCCTGCTGGTATTTTAGCAAAGCGGGATAGATTAAAAAGTAAGGATCTACCAGCAAAATGTCATCGCCCGGATCAATGATCGCCTGAAACAAAAGAAATAAAATTGAGGCCACCCCAGTTGAAACAATTATATTTTCGGGCTCGACGGTAAATCCGTTATGAGTACGCCATTTCTCAGCAATCGCCTGCCTGAGCGGTAAAATTCCCGCAGTTGGGGTATAAGAGTTTAGGTTATCCCGCACCGCTTTAATCATCGCCTCACGCACCGGCTCTGGCACCGGGAAATCGGGCTGGCCAATCGAAAGGTTGAGGGGGCGTTCAATTTTCGCAGCCAGATCAAACATTTTTCTAATTTCACTGGTGTCGATATTGTGGATCGATTGATTCAACAAAGCCGCGCCGTCGAGCATGAGCGCCATTGCCTTTTTGACTCATAACAGACAGCATTTTTCCCCGGGAATATACCTCGCTCTGACCTAAGGTACATGCAGCCAGTTTGGGCAATATTCCCGACATGGCCAACATGGCAAAAAATTGATAATTTGTCTCCACCGAAGAGAAAACATACATTTAAGCGGTTTTAGCAATCTAAAACTTTTATGGAGCGCCACGCTATTCAGCAACCAATGCCCGCTGCGTTCATTGTAACAGAGCAAAAAGTCATTGACCTAGCGCTCAAAATCCTGAATACTATGCTATTGCGCGCTACA
>CALHRC010000136.1 GCA_938038265.1 uncultured bacterium | reverse complement strand
AAATTTATTTCTTAAAGAGCTATGGTTATCGGATAGTAATCTACATCAACCATGCCGGTACATACTTTCAGGATTTTCTTGCCAAAAGCAACATCGAGAGCATGCCCACCGCGTGAACCAAGGATATGGCCTCGGATCGGGCGTCCTAACAGTGCTAAATCACCAATGAGATCTAATATTTTATGGTAAAGCGATTCAAGCTCAAACCTTGGAGTGTTCAGAGTACCTTCAGGAGTATAGACTAAGGCATTATCGATAGATCCACCTTGCGCTAAGCCGCGTTGTCTTAAGAGCTCTACATCACGCAGAAAACCAAAGGTGCGCGCAGAACCAATTTCTTGGATAAAAAAATCCCGATCATAATCTAGTTGTATAGATAGATCTTTGAGTAGAGGGTGGGGATAGTCAATAGTATAAGAGACTTTAAAAGAATCGGCCGGCAGAGCCACTAAGTAGCGGTTGCCATCATTGACCATGACGGGTTTCGTGATCAAAATTGGTTCCACCTCTTCGCGATGTTCGTGGATTTCAAGTTCGTTGAGGGTTGCAATAAAATCCCGCGCCGAACCATCGAGGATGGGGATCTCATGACCACCCTGGACTTCGAGAAGCAGATCGGTGATGCCGAGTACAAACAGGGCATACATTAGGTGTTCAATAGTTTGGATATATTCGCCATCGGCACCTATGGTCGTGGCAAGCGAGGTATCGATTACATGCCGCACATCGGCGGGGATCAACGATCGCTCAGAAACCGAGTTACGTTTCCAAAAAACAATACCAGTACCTTCTTCTGCAGGATGAAAGATCAGGCGCATGTTTTCACCAGAATGCAGACCAATGCCCTCGACAAAACCGCTGTGTTTGATTGTCTTGCGTACCTGAAATTTCTGCTGGCGCTTAGTCTTCGGGGGATGAGGTAAAAACTGGAGCATTATCGATACTACTTTATCGCTTATTTGCAGGGCAGCAACCATAAAATAGCCCCTCAGGGTTCAGTCGCCCAGAATTTTGCTGTAGGGGTGATCTTTTGCAGAAGTGCCTTAAGAAAACCTTGTCGGCTTACCTAAAAATTGTGCTATGTTCTTATGATTATACACCCTCTTGTGGCACCTATTTTAGCAGAAGTGGTTTCCGCTAATCCAGGAGAACCAGAATTCCACCAGGCCGCCGAAGAAGTTCTTCAGACACTTGTACCGATTTTAGAAAAAGAAAGAAAGTATCTGAAAGAGAAAATCCCCCAGCGGATGTTGGTACCGGAACGTACCATTGAGTTTCGCGTGGTATGGCAGACCGATAACGGAGAGGTGCAAGTCAACCGCGGCTACCGCGTTCAGATGAATAGCGCTATCGGGCCTTACAAGGGGGGATTGAGGTTTCACCCCAATGTGAACCGTGGTGTCTTGAAATTTCTCGCGTTTGAGCAGGTTTTCAAGAATGCCCTGAGCGGCCTGCCGTTAGGCGGCGGTAAAGGTGGTTCGGATTTTGATCCTAAAGGGAAAAGTGACGCAGAGATCATGCGTTTTTGTCAGGCCTTCATGCTTGAGTTGGAGCGCCACCTCGATCACCGCCGTGACATCCCCGCAGGTGATATCGGCGTCGGGGCACGGGAGATTGGTTATATGTTTGGGATGTATAAAAAAATCCGTAATGAATTTACTGGTGTTCTTACTGGAAAAGGGCTTGGCTGGGGCGGCAGCTTGTTACGTCCTGAAGCTACTGGCTATGGTTTGGTCTATTTTGCCGCGGATATGCTGCATACTAAGGGTGATTCTCTAAAAGGGAAAACCTGTCTGGTTTCTGGTTCTGGGAATGTGTCGCAGTTTGCTATTGAAAAACTACTTGAACTTGCAGCCAAGGTTATCACCTTCTCTGACTCCGACGGTTTCATCTATGATAAGGATGGTATTACTTATGAAAAGCTGGCCTATCTCAAATGGCTGAAGAATGAAAAGCGTGGCCGGGTAAGTGAATATGCCGAAAAATATCCATCGGCAGAATATCACCCGGTTGCTCGCAATGCCCGACAGAACTTGCTGTGGGCCATACCGGCTGACTGTGCTTTCCCCTGTGCGACCCAAAATGAAATTCTGGAAAATGATGCTATGGCGCTGGTACAAAACGGAGTTAGACTGTTGGCCGAAGGCGCCAATATGCCAACCAACAATGCAGCCATTGAAATTCTGCAAAAAAATGGCGTGATGTATGCGCCGGGCAAAGCAGCTAATGCAGGTGGGGTTGCTACCTCCGGACTTGAGATGACGCAGAATTATAGCGGCGAATATTGGACCAGGGAACAGGTAGATCAAAAACTACAGGCAATCATGAGACATATTCACGATACCTGCCTGGCGGTAGCCAATGAATTTGGCGCGCCGGGCAATTATGTTATAGGAGCCAATATCGGTGGTTTTCGCCGGGTGGCTGATGCGATGATCGCCCAGGGAATGATTTAGCATTCTATATTGTTACAGTAGGTAAGAAAAGGGACGGCATATTGGGCCGGCCAGTGTGAAATTATTCCACAGCAAAGACGTAATCGACACCCAGGCTGACCCGGGAAATATCAATGCGATCTTCAGATACCACATTACTGCTATTGGCCCCTGTCGTAAACAGCATATGCAGGCGAAGGCGAGCTACCGGGGTATAGGTTAGGCCGGCACCATAGCGTTCTGCATTGCTCTGCAGAAAGCGGTTGCTACGGTTATCGACCACTTTGCCGCTGACCTGGGTATCAGTCTGTTCCTTATTAACCAGTTGGTAGAGAGTCAATTCAGGATACCATCCCGCTTGTAACATCAGAATGTCTTTGACTACAGGCAATTGGAAGACAATCGGCAAATTGAGTTGTATGGCCAGCGAGGCATCGCCCTGCGCTAGTTTCTGGTCTGCGACAGATAATCCCAGGGTGGTGGCACCGCCGCTGAAATTGGAACCTGTCGCACCATTAGCTGCGGTGGTTTTCAGACTGTTATAGAGAACCCCAAATTCAGGCCCAAAATAGAATTTAGCATTGTCTGATAGTGGCCAGGCCATGGCATAGCCGGCAAAGAGATCGGCTAAGGTGCGGGTTTCGCCAATGGTAGCTTTAGACGTATTGCGTTTTACGGTGACTCCGGCGTCGAGGGTGCGTCTGAGATTGCCTCGCCAATAAGCCCGGTCACCCCGATCACTCAAATTAAGCCAACCAAAAGTACTGAGTTCTGCTTCCGTCTTTTGGGTGGGTGAAGCCAGGTTGCCGCCAGTCAGGTTCAGGTTGGATATTCCCTCTTGCACCGTTCCCGCTCCGTTGTCGCTATAAAACCGCCCACCTAATTGGCGTACCCCTAAGCCAACAGACCAGACCAAGTTAGCAGGTGTATTCTGGCCGAGATTGATGCCAGCACGCATTACATTGGAAGTGGCATCTTTCCGCTTTGCGTCCGCAAGGTAGGTCGTGCCATTGGCTGTATTTTTCCAGACGGTGCTGTTATCTAAGTATTCTCCATATATCCCCACGCCAAAACCGTTAAAATGGGTGCCTAAGGTTGCCCTGAAGTGCATGGGCTTTTCGGTCGCTTCATACGATTTTTGGGCTGTCGGGTCGTAGTTGACATTTTTCTGTCGCTCGTTTTTCAGGGCCACGGCCCAATATAGAGGAAAGCCAATGGTGTGGCGTCCGCCCATGACAAAAGTTTTTGCATCATACTGGTCAGGGGTATAGACCATCGAGACTGCATTGTCGGTCTGCTTGCTGTAAAAAGCGGGCGTAACCAGATAGTCCCAGGTATCAAAAATAAATACCGAGCCTACCCCAGCCTGGGATGGCAGCGAGTTGCGAAATAGGTTCACTGCGGCATGGGTTGGTGCCAGCAGAGCTATAAGTACGCTAGGGATCAGATAGCGAGTTAGTTTCTTCATGACGACTACCTGGTATGATAAGTCTGTTTTGTCCAGTTAAATTGTTGTCTTATACTTGCGGGGGAGAGCCTCCGGCCCCCCGCGCCTCAACCGCCATGCAAGCACCGCCCGGCAGCTGGCCTTCCAGGCCACCGGTTTTCGCGCCTGAAGCGCTCAAACCTGCTGCCGGGCTTGGCGGTTTCGGCTCCCCCCGGGCTGTGCTCTCTCCGAAGAAACCCTGAACACGGATGGGGACAGTCTATATATTATTCCATTTACACTCTGTAGAGAAGCTGCTATCAAGGTTTAAGCGCTATGGAGCAAAAGCTGTTTCTTGTCCGAAAAGATATCCCCGAAGGCTTTTACGATCTGGAATTGCCCTTTGCGGAGGTTGTGGTGGTTGACCCCCGTGCCGCAGATATTGGCTTGAAAAAAATGGAATTTCAGGATGTGGCATTGTTCTATGGCACTAAAAGCCATCTCGATGAACAGATTTCTAATTTATTAAGTCAGATTTGCCCCCAACGCTGGATGATGATTCTTGAAAATTCTGGTCTTAAAGCCATCCGCAGTGCCTATGAGGGTGGGGCAGTGCGGGTGTTATTTTCTGATGAAACCGAAGGTGAACTGCTGCCAACTCTGCAGCGTCTGCAAGAAATGGTACTGCGCAAGGTGGTGCGGGATATGCCGCAGCAGCGCCGCCAGGTGGTTTTGGGGCTTAGCGATTCTGTTGTTGCCCGCAGCAATGTTGACGACGTCAGAGAAATTGTGCGCCGCCTGCGGAACAATCTTGCCCAGCATGGTGGCATCGGCGCCGTGTTAAGCATGGCAGAATTGCTGTCGGCCGCTTCCGTCGAGCAGGAGGATGGCTTTCTGGTACCGCGGGAGCTGATGACGGGTTTCATTAATTCCGCGGCGGCGGCCAATCGTACTTTTGATGCGATGAATTATTTTATCAACCGCCTGGAAAAACCACCGCAGTCCCGGGCAACAACGATCACGGAAATTTTCAACCTTTGGGATTCTGAAGTCAGCCTTATGGCCGAAACGGCAGCTGAAGCAGACCGCAAACTTATTTTTGCCCGGGAAACGACCTACCAAGAAAGAACCATCCTCACCGATCCTGAAGTATTGACACTGGTGTTCCGCGAGCTGGTGGTAAACGCGCTGAAATTCTCCCGGCAGGGCGATACGGTCGTCATTATGCCAGTGGTCAGGGAGAAACAATTTGGTTTTTTTACGCTCAATAATGCTTATGAAGTTAGTGGAGTTCTGGGGGTTCCGGAAAGTCATCAGAAAAAGGTATTTGAAGCGCTATACAAGATAGCAGAACACCAGGATGATGCTTTTGCGGCTTATGAATTAACTGCCGGTCTCGGGTTGGGACTTACGTTAGCCCAGCGGCTGATCCATGCGATTGGTGGTGAAATTACCGTGGGAAATATCATAAGTCATTCTGTGGACGGTTCTCGCCGCAGTTGTCGGGTCATTGCTGAAGCGCTGGTCAATATAAATAAGAATTGAGCGTTATTCCTGTGGGGTATTTTCGGTGAATAACGCTCTTTCCGGAAAGCTTTTAGCTGTTCTTTTTTGCGAAATCTTTCATGAAGTCAACCAGCGCCTGTACTGAGGATGGCTCACAGGCATTATAGATTGACGCGCGCAGGCCGCCGACACTGCGGTGTCCTTTGAGGCCAGAGAGACCGGCAGCTTCGGCTTCTTTGACGAATTTTTTCTCGAGTTCTTCGTTATCACCCTTGATGCGGAATACCACATTCATGAGAGAGCGATCCGCTTTATTTACGGGGCAATAGAAGAAATCACTACTGTCAATTGCGTTGTAAAGCACAGCTGCCTTTTCTTGGTTGCGTTTTTGTATGACGGGCAGGCCGCCCATTTTCTCAAGCCACTCAACCACCAGGGCCAGGATATAGATTCCGAAAGTCGGTGGTGTGTTATAGAGGGAATTTTCTTTTATATGGGTACGGTACTGCAGCATAGTGGGCAGTGTATCACTAGCACGCTCGGCCAGATCTTTGCGGATGATGACTAACGTAACGCCCGAAGGCCCCAGGTTTTTCTGTGCTCCGGCAAAAATCAAACCGAATTTTGCGACATCCAACTCTCTGCTTAAAATATCAGAAGACATGTCGGCTACCAGTGGTATATTACCAGTTTCGGGAAACCAGCTCCATTCAGTGCCGAATATCGTGTTATTTGAACACATATAGACAAAAGCAGCATTGGGATCTAATTTAATTTCTTCTTTTGTCGGCAGTCGCATGAAGTTTTCACTTTCTGTTGAGGCAGCGATATTGACCGGGCAGATTTTCTTAATTTCTTTGTGCGCTTTCTGTGTCCAGGCACCAGTCTGTATCAGATCCACCGGCTTACCCTCGATGGCGAGGTTTAAGGGCACCATCGAAAATTGCAGCGAGGCGCCACCTTGAAGGAATAGAATAGCATAATTTTCCGGTACGTTCAAGACACGGCGGATTCCCGATTCGGCTCGGGCGAGTATCGCTTCAAATTCCCTGGAGCGGTGGGAAATTTCCATGACTGACATCCCAATGCCTGGCAGGCTGAGCAGTTCATCACGGGCTTGTTCTAAAACGGGTAAGGGGAGCGTCGCTGGACCGGCGCTGAAATTGTGTATGCGGTTAGCCATAGAGGCTTTATTTTCGAGAGAGACATGGCGTCAATCTTAAGTGATCCCAAGCTTTTAGGCATGCGGAAAATACGGGCCAAGTCCGATGTTTTCTCGCGTTCATCCCGGCCAGTAAGGGACCGGCGGAGTTTAGCCAATCATTTTTAAGTTAAGGTTATTTTGTTCGGAAATTATTTTTTCAGGGTAATGGTATTAAATTACGAAAACTATTCAAAGTATTTTTCAAGCGAGTTACTCTGCGGTGGATTTTTTTTCTCAACGCTTGGGTAAACTCCTGCTGGATTTTCTTTATTAGGTCAAATTTCGGATCATCCAGTTTACCCTGAATTCTGACATTTAGAATATGTACTCCCGGCAAGTCTTCTATTAGCGGGAGCATGGTAACCGGGTCAATAGAAAACAATGGCGTCTGTCGCAGGTTTTTTAGTTCCAAATTCTGCACTATGAGGTGGATGGTTGCTTTCAGAAGTTTTTGATCAATTATGATGTTGGTGCGTATATTGGCCGAACCTCGCAGTACTTTAACCGGAAGCTTCAGGCTTATGGCGGAGGCGGCAAGATCAGCATAGTGTGATTGTACAGACAGCTCAGTTTTAAGCTGGTCGAGATGGTCGTATCGAGGAATGAGTCCAGTGCCAGAGAAAAAGTGCTGGCCACGAAAGCTATCTGTTACTGCCAGTTGGATGTCTCTTACCGCAAATGCATTTTCCTTGCGGGTAAGCTGCATTGAGCCGGACAGGTTGCTCAAGCGCGCTTTGCCGTCTTTATCAAAAAAGATAGCGCCATTACGTAAGTTGATAGCAAGGTTATGCCAGGCAACTACGTCATCGCCGGCGGGTAAGTTCTCAGGTTCACGCGGCCAGCCACAGGCCTTAATCTGCGGCATATAGAATGTGAGACCGTTTAGCTCCACTCCTGTAATTAGAACTTCACGGGGGTTGACCTGCAGCGTTAGTTGGTCGAGGGTGATCAGGGTTGTCTCCGGGCACTGTAGGCCGCCCGTTATCCGTAAGTTGGTTAATCGTATCTGCTGTTGCCAAGCTTCTACAGTAATTGTATTGGCGGTAACAAATGACGGCAGTTGTTTTTCTATTAATTGGGGTATGCCATAGAGCAGGGCGATCAGGGCGCAGCCCCCCAAAGTTGCTACCAGCAAAAAAATATAAAAAAGAATTTTATGACGACGCTTCACGTCTTAGCTCTTAGCAGATCGCCTTAAATTTTAGCCGGGGGGCCAACCTAAATGTCGTCCTCCTAAAATGTGAAAGTGCAAATGGTATACTGTCTGCCCGCCATGGCTGCCAATGTTGGTGACCAGCCGGTAGCCGTTTTCGGTAAGGCCTGCTAACCTAGCAGCTTCTCGGCAGCCTTGTAACAGAGAAGCGGCTAAATTGCTATCCTCTAAATCATTGAGCGAGGGTATATGCAGTCGGGGAATTAGCAACAGGTGTACCGGAGCCTGGGGATTGATATCATGAAAAACTAAGTAATCTTTATGCTCT
>CALHRC010000135.1 GCA_938038265.1 uncultured bacterium | reverse complement strand
CAATCGGGGGGGTATTGGTGTGGATTTAATACCCGCGGACTGTGGGGAGTGGTCACCAACGTTAGAGAAACCATCCCCCCCTCACCCCAAACACCCTCTCGCGGATGGCTATTGCGCCAATACCTTAGCGAAGGCATTGATACGGAAAAACTATACCAACATTTACCTCTCTACCCCGGAGTTAACCTACTTTTAGGAACTCCCCACGTTTTACACTACATCTCAAATCGCGCCAAACCACAAAAATTACCCCCCGGCCTATACCTCCTCTCAAACGGCACATTGGATGAACCCTGGTTTAAAGTGAGAAAAATACGCGAACAAGCCACACAACTGCTCGCTGCCGGTATTAGCGAACTCGATGCCTGGCTACCGATGATGTTAGATGAAACCAAAGCACCACTGTCTGAACCATTGCCACAGACCGGCTTTTCGGAAGAGATAGAACGCGCTCTATCTTCTGTTTTTATTCGAGGAGAATCTTATGGTACGCGAGTTACCACCTTAGCGCGCCGTGAGGTAGCGGGCCATTGGCAAGTGCGGGAGATTTCCCATAAGCCTTACGCTTCATCAGTGGAATATTTTTTTAGTGAGGTACAATAGCTTAACTGACCGTTCGTCGCAGGAATATATCAGAAGGAACATTCCAAAAATCCTCTATGGAAAATAAATTTTTGATAAGGAAATCCTGAACTATACCCAAATCTAACGGGGTTTTTAAAAGCCGAATTTCTTTGATAATTTTTATGCCGTTCCAGAAAAAATCCCCGCTAGTAACTTTGTTCCCGTCTAGTAAATGAAGAAATAAATACAAAGCCAACCGAACCAACATAGAAACAGTAAGACCCGCCTTGCGAGCAAATATCCGCAAATATAACTCATCTTCACCATAAAAACAAATAAAAAATCGCTTCCGATTGCTACTCCCCCGCATCTCTTCTCTAATAGATTCAAGTTCATCACAAAATACACCTGTAAAATTCTCTAAATCCCGCTGTATTAAACGAAACACACAAAAACGCGCCACCCAAGACATTGAGACTTTTTTCTTGGTAGCAATTCGCTGAATTTTTTTAACCCAAGCATAGGGCAGGATGGTTTCCCAAATATCCCGAATCTGCCCACGCCCAAATTTCGTATGTGTTGCATTAGCTCTCATACCCATATATACCCAAAGGTAGGTTGATTTTTTGCATAAAGGGACATTTTTTTCAAAAAATTTTTTAATTTTTTGATTTTTTTGCAAATCCCCAAAGTAAAGGGCCTATGAGCTGCGCTTTAGATCAGTTTTTCCGTAACAAATACCTACTTAGGGCGACTTCGTAATATCTCGAAATCCTACTTCAGCCTCCAACTGATAAGCTAAATCCAACAAAACCGCCTCATCCCCATAAGCTGCCATCAACTGCACCCCAATCGGTAAACCATTTTTACAAGCGCCTAAAGGTAAAGAAATTGCTGGCGAACCCGCCGCATTGTTCAAGGGAGTAAATAAAACATAGCGCTGTAATCTCTCCATAATTTGGGCAAAATCTTGTTCTGGATTTAAGTAACCTAATTTTGGCACCGTATGTGCCAAAACGGGGGTTAACACAGCATCGTACGGTTGCAAAGCTTCTTTATACAATTCAGCTGCTCGAAATAAACGAAACATTGCTACGGGGGTATGTAAAAAATTCTTTTTGTAATAATTCACCAAACCTTTAGTAAAGGGATCTAGGCGCTTGGGATCAAAATCGGTTCCTAAAAGCCATTTGCCAAGCGATCCCATCATGAAGGCCAACAGTGACCAGTAGAGGGTAAAGTCATCGACGAAAGATTTATCCACTTTTAGAGTAATGGGTTCCACTTTATGGTTCAGTTTTTCCAGAACAGTAGCAGCAGCTTGCACTACAGCACGCGTTTCAGCATCTGTTTTTACGCCGGTTACCGAATCTAAAACAAAACCAATACGCATTTTACGCTTAGATGGCCCCTCCACCTTACCAATAGGCTTTAACTTCTTGTTCTGGAAAAACTGCTCCATGCCATAGTGAAACATCGCCGTATCACGCACCGTACGCGTCAAAACACCCTCACTAACAATATTCAATGGCATACTTTCAGCTGTCCTACTGTTAAAATGCCTATCCCGAGTAGGCTTCAAACCAACTAACCCGCAACAAGCAGCCGGCAAGCGGATCGATCCCCCCCCATCATTCGCATGAGCAATCGGTACTACACCCGCTGCCACTAAAGCTGCCGCTCCGCCTGAAGACCCCCCAGCCGAGTAATCTATATTCCAAGGGTTCCTAGTAGGATGTTCGCCCTCAAACTCTGTCGAGGCGTTAAAACCAAATTCTGGCATGCGGCTTTTACCCAGTACATTGAATCCTTGGGCTAAAAATTGTTTAACATATTTACCATGTTCTTGAGCTTTTTGTGGCGTGAAAGAGCGAGTGCCATTGCGCGTAGGAAATCCTTCTAAATCTGAATTATCTTTAACAAAAGTAGGTACGCCCCAAAATAACCTGCGAGGGAATTCTTCTCTCTGTGCGCGAGAGATTGCTTCCTCATAAGCGGCTATTTCCACAGCGTTAAGTATGTCTGCCACTTTACGGGCCCGTGCAATGGCAGCTTGGGCCACTTCAAGAGCGCTTACTTCTTTTTTTTGCAGTGCTTGGGCTAAGCCAACGGCATCTAACTTGCCTAAGGCATCTTTGGCAAAGGCGTGGATTTTGTGTTTTTTGGGTTTGCTGATTAGTGTTTTCATACAACATTATGCTTATTGGGCAGGTCAGGCGGTCAAGCGGTTCCTTTAAGACACGTTTTAAAGCAGGGGGCGATTTGTTCTGGAAATCCGTAACAAAAAGGTGGATGTAGCTTAATGCCTAAGGGCCGGTTGTCTTGTGTTCTGGAAATCCGTAACAGCGAGTTGCCTTTAGGCGTCTATCCAACCATTCCCAAGTGTGGGCAGAAGAGCTGCTTGGCTTAGCACCTGGCTTTAAGTGCCTATGTCCCATGGGGGATGGTTCTCCAGATGTGGAATTCCCCATCTGGCATGGATTTTTATATCACTGTTCAGGAATTCCTGAACAAAAAAGTAAATTACCAATAAACTATATAACGTTATATAGTTTATTGTAGGTGTGGCACAATGTGATTTTTTAGGAACCAGCCAAGACCAATGAAAAGCCGGGGGTAGCTAAGGTTACAGCGAGGGAGCGGGTTAATCCCCACCTTTGTTTTCATTGGTGGGGGGGTATCCCAGATCAAGCTACGGAATTCTCACCACAGAAACTTTCCCTTGTGTTCAGGAATTCCTGAACTGATTGAAAAAGTCATCCCTTAACCCCCTCGCGGGCTTTTTGCCAAAGACTCGTCCGACACAAAATGTCGGACAAGACAACCGCGACACTTCCTGTCGGACGGTATCCGGTAGGGAATTCCCACCAAAAAACCATCCCCATGGGACATAATGCGCTTTTTGAGTCACCAAAAAACCCCGCGGGGGCTTGTTCGTTACCCTTTCGGTGGATTGCTTGGGTGTTTACGCTGCGCTGGTATTGTTTAAGTTACTTGCTATTTAGATTGCTTGGATGGTTACAAACGGTTTTTACTTAAGCAGCCTTAGGCAGGGTAATTATAAATTCGCTACCTTTGCCTACGGTTGAGCGCAGGGTAAGTTTGCCGCCTAATTTTTTTACTTCTTCGAGTACAATATCCAGGCCAACACCGCGACCTGCGGTCATGTTAGTTTCTTGAGCTGTCGAAAAGCCCGGCTTAAAGAGTAATTTATAGATTTCTTGGGTGGTTAGTTTTTGTGCATCTTCGGCGGTGAGTAAATTACGCTCCACGGCACGAGTTTTGACTTTTTCGGGATCAATCCCCCTACCATCATCACTATAAACAAGGCGGTAGTCATTCTCTAAGGCATCAACGGTAAGGGTAATTTGTCCTTGGCGTGGTTTTTGTTGGGCTTCGCGTTCTTCAGGTGTCTCTATGCCATGGGCAGCAGAGTTGCGCACGAATTGGATGAGTATGGCACGCAGTGGTTCAAAGTAGTGAGTCGGAATTTGGACTACTTCAAACCCGCTGGCAGTAAATAGCAGTTCTTTATTGGTTTCTTGGGCGGCAGCTTCTACCGCGCGGCGCACCAATTCTAAAAGCAGGTCTTCTTCTCTAGCGCTTTGTTTTTCGCTAATTTGAAATTGTTGTATGCGCTCAATGAGTTTTTCAAACTCTTCTATTTGTTTCATTAAATTGCCTTGTTTAATACTAAGCGGCAGAAAATCTAACGTACTGATATCTTTTTTTTGTTTTAGTTTGGTCAGTTCTTCTTCATAGACATGGGCTGCGTGGGCAATATCCTTTAATTTGAGCAAGCTCGCAGAGCCTTTGATGGTGTGGATGTGGCGATAGATCTCATCTATTAAAATTCCCATCTCTTTTTCTTCTGAGGCTTGCTCTAATAGAGTCGCAACTTGTTTTAAGGCACTGTCGGTTTGTTGGCGAAATAGCAAGAGCATTTGGGGGCCTGTTTCTAGAATTTGGCCAATGAGTTCCATTTGTCGCTTGGCCAACTCTCGTTGGCGCTCTGCTTCTCGTTCTGCCTTTACTTGTTTGGTAATATCTGAGGCAATACCTAAGAGTCCTTCAATACTGCCATTTTCGTTTATGATGCGTTTAAAGAGCACGCGCAGGATCTTTTCATCTAATCCTGCTACTTCAGGCAATACTAAAGGATTAAAAGGATTGAGTGAGGATAGCATAGTTTCGCTGTGGGTTTTGTCAAACATGAGATCGAGATAACCGGCAAGTTCTTGGGCAGTGGTCTCATCAATACGACCGCGAAACACTTCTAAAAGGGTAAAGCCTGAAAGTTCTGTCTGTTCAAAAATTTCTTTTAATACCGGAGAAAATTGACTACCAATCTTACGTTCACGATCCAGAAAAAACACACCTTCATTTAAATTATCACGGATTAGCTTCATTTCTTTTTGGTTAGCGAGTAATTCTGCTGTTCTCTGCTTTACAACTTTTTCCAGGCGGATACTCTCTGTTTTGTTGATACCAAAGTAGCGCCCTAAAAAGTAGCCCACACTACCTAAAACAAAAGGGGCACAATCCACCACCCATTGTGCCCAATTGAGCACATGCGCTTGTATGAGATTCTGGAAATTAACATCCCAGGAGTTCTGCCAAAAAATTAAGAACAGGGATAAAAACACAAAACCAAAGCCTGACAGAATACCAATACATAAGCCATAGCGGGCATAACGGCTTATCTCTAAGTTACTTGTGCTTTGTTGTTCTTCTTGTTGGTTTTGTATTCCTTTTTTAGTAATGTCTTTAAGCCAAGTGTCAATTGCTTCGGCCAGGCGCTTGCTAATATCGGCATAACGGCTATCTAACGCTCGTTTAGCTTCGTGCGTATGACCCTCATGGCAGAGTACAACAACGTTAGCCGCTTCTTTATGAAATTCAGCATGCAGTTGTCTTACTTTTTCATAATGGGAATTGTTACGGTAGGGCTGGGTTTTATCGGAATAAAGCCATTGGCCAAAGACACATTGGTTATCAACGCGGATTTTTTCTGGCTCTAAACCAAGACAACCGACATCAATACCTTTTGCTAACCGGAATTTCCATTCCCCATGTGCCACAAGGGCAGCTTTTAGTTGCTCGTAAAAATCAAGTTCTGCCGCAATACGGCTGCGTTGTGTAATGTGTATTTCTTCAGTCACTGATGCCAACAATTACCGAAAATTGATATCCTTTCCATTGTGAAGGTAATACAAAGACAGGTGTTTCTAACTGAATAGAGACGGATTTAGGTTTTCCCTCAAAGATAATAGGTACTGAAATTTGAAAATTTCGTTCAAAAGACCGCGTTGCATTACCGGCAATCGTATTGGCAAGCTCTCCTACCATATCGCGCACTGCATCTGCCGGTACCTCGTTTAGGCCGGTTACAATCTTAGCAAGCTCCTGCAGCATAGGCAAAGGAACACAGACGTAAATGGCCCCTCGCCGCGAACCTGATATGCCAATAATTCCTGTAAAATCGCAATACAGATCATCATCATTTTTTTTGACATAGGGCACTCCCAAAGTTGCGGGACTACCGGTAGCATGTTGAAAGTATTGTAAGGTTGAGTCAACAAAGTGTTTTAATTCTGTTTCTTTCATATTACTTTCCTAATACTTCGCGGATGGCATTTTTAACTGAATCTTCGTTAAAAGGTTTATTGAGAAATCCTTTAGCGCCTTTTTTTAAAGCTTCAATGGCCACGCTCTTTTCGGTAATAGCGGTAATAACTAATACTTTTGCCTCCGGTTTTATTTTTAATATTTCTTCGAGTACTTGCAAGCCATTCATTTCAGGCATGGTGATATCCAGCGTTACTAAATCCGGCAAATGCTCTTTGAACATTTCAACACCTTGTTTACCGTTGGCCGCTTTGCCCACAATAGTTAAACCCAGCTCACTACCGAATTTTTCAAGCGCTGTTCGCATGATGATTGAATCATCTACAATTAACGTTTTCATACACTTAAAATGCCTCAACAGCATAAAATAATTTACAAGGTAGGATGTCAAATATTATTTACCAATTAAAGATTGATGGTAGTTTATTTTGTTAGGTTATTTACAAAACTCATGCGGTTCTTCGCCTGCCTTCTCATCTTGTATAGCAAGGTTGTTTTTGCCGGTGAGCCCGCTGCCTTTATCCTTAAGACCAACGAAGTGACGCAACTAAGTGGCCTCTGGCAATTTTATCCCGGCTATTTGCTCACTGGTTTTGATCTTACCCAGGATGAATCCTCGGTAGGGCAGCAAGCGATGGCGGTCCTTGTACCTTCTGATTGGAAAAAATACAGGTTAGCTGATGGCCGTTATTTTGGCAGCCACGGGGCAGGTACTTACACCACTTGGTTAGAAAATTTAGAGGTCGGGGAGCTCTATGCAATTCGCTTAGAGCATGCGGGCAGTTCCCACCGCATTTTTATTGGAGATGCAGCCGAGGCCCTGTGCGCTGCCGGTAAACCAGCCCTATCCGCAGCAGAATACGAACCTGATTACCGCCATGTTTTGTGCCGTTTTAAGGCAACAGCGCCCCGGTTACGCCTCACCATCCAAGTGGCCAATTTTTTACATCATAATGGTGGTTTACGAGAAGCGCCCTATGTGGGCAAAGACAGATACATTTCAGGCAACTATTTACTTCATACCACGATGATGGTTGTCATGTTAGCTTTTTTGTTGGCTGTCGTTGTCATCATGGTAGTAGAACTATGGCTCAACCGTACTAAGTTGACTCCCCTGTATTTAATTGGGTTAGCCTTAGCAATGAGCATCCATTGTTTGAATGGTTCTGTTCGCTTAGGGCGAGAGCTTTTCGATACTTACAATTTTTTTATCCAAGCTCGGCTCAATATGTTCATGCTCCCTTTTGGTGTTGCCATGTTATTGCTTTATCTGGCAAGTTGGCAGCAACCCGGTAGGTTTAGGCAATTTCACTACTATTTAGCGGGGTTACTCCTTGCTTGGTCGCTCTTTTTTCTGCTGGCGCCTTTTGCTTTTGCAGTTAGATTTCACACCTTTAATTTAATGCTAATAGCTACCATTGCTATCGTCTTAATGGTAATGATTTTAATTACTTTGCAACAGCAAGGTAAAAAAGCAATATTGCTTGGCATAGGGATTTTTTTTCTTGTTTTAGGGGCTTTAGGCGCCATTTTACGTATTTGGTTCCAGTGGTATTTACCCAATGTGGAATTTATAGGTTTTCTACTTTTCTTAGTCAGTCAGACAAGCCAAAGCGCCATAAAAAACGTAAAAACGATACAAACAAAACAAGTTCTCTTTAAGGAACAAAAACAAGCCTTAAAGAAACTAACTTTATTGGTGCCTTTAGTGCACTTGCAAAAAGTAACCCACCGCTGGCGAAAAAGTCTGATGCCCGGTATTTTTTACCATACAGAAGCTTGTATTATGTTTTTACGTATTGAGCCGCAAAAATCATATGAGATGACAACCCAAGAGTTAATGGAGCTACATGCTGCTTTTGCAGAAGAGGTGACAAATTATACTGAAAAATTTGGTGGTTTGGTAGAGAAAATTTCGGTTGGGCGATATATCCTATCATTTAACAACGACCCTGCCGTAGCAATTACGCTTGCAGTCGAAATGCGCTACAAAGTAAGAGAATGGAGTTCTCTTATTGGGAGTTATATATTATACCGTTGCGGCATCCACTATGGTAAAACGGTTTGGGGGCTATATGGCTCACCAGAGCGTTGGGCGGGGGGATATATTGGCGATACTATCAATACAGCAGCCCGGTTAGAGAACCTATGCGCTCGTTACCACACCGCAATTTTAATAAGCCAGGATGTTTACTTTCAGTCCGTTAGACTTGACGATTATCTAATTCGGATGTTAGAACCCGTTAAACTGAAAGGGAAAAACGAACATATCTTTGTCTATGAAGTACTCTCCGGTTTACCTGAAGAACAGCTACAACGCATGAAAGAAACTTTACCTTTCTTTGGTCGTGGCCTGCAAAATTTTTTAAATAAAAATTTTTCACAAGCCATTGAATACTTTACCAAGGTGGTACAAAGCAATCCCCAAGACTTTTCAGCCAATCTCTACTTACAACGCGCCAAAAAACTAATGATACAAGAGAACGATGAAGAATGGAACCCGGTGGAGATATTAACAAAAAAATAATTTATGCGTAACTTAATTGCAATACTCATTTATATATTTCCCACCTGGTTAGTAGCGCAAAGCGCCGAGCGAAGCTATGACTCGCAAAAAGCTCCAATAAAAACTTTAGATGGCTACTGGTTTTTTTCTTGTGAGGATCCCCCAAGCACACACCAAATAGCCGTACCCGGCACTTGGCGTGGCTATGAATGCCCGCAAGGTAAACTACCGGGCACCGGGCGCCACCAATACCGTCTTATTCTTACTGGCGAGGTGCGACCTGAAGGTTTGGCGCTTTATTTGCCGGTAGCCGGTACTAGTATGGCTGTCTATTGGAATGGCAAAAAAATTCATGCGGCGGGGGATGTCGAAAAAGGCAAACCCGGTTTTCAACCAGAGATTATAGACATACCATTTTTAGAACGCAACGAGCTCATAATCGATGTCAGTAATTTTGACGATCGCTATGGCGGCCTCTGGCAAGCACCACAGATCGGCAATAGTGACCGACTACGCTATTTTTATAAATACCGTTTTATTCAGGATGGTGTGCTCACCGGCTTGTTGTTTTTTTGCGCTTTGTACACTCTTTCGCTCTATATTGGCTTAAGAAAACAGCAATATCTCTTTCTGGGTTTCTTTGCTTTAGCCATTAGCTTACGTAACTTGTTAGAAGGACAGCGCATTTTACACATTTTATTTGGCGCTGAACATTGGTATTTACTTATCCGCTTAACTCACCTTTGCTTTTATGGCGGCTTTATTTTCTTCTTTGCCTACCTAAAAAAATTCTTTGCCGACAAAATTTGGCCGTGGCGGCAACTAACCCTCATAGCTATTTTAGGTCTATATAGCTTACTAGTGATATTTACCCCGCCGGTATTTTTTACAGAATTTTTAAATATAGCGATGTTCACCGTAACACTTTTAGGTGTAGAACTGCTTATCCTTACTTTTAAGGCTGTACGTAAGAAAGTCCTATATGCCAAGACGTTAGCGGTTAGTTTTGCCATTTTGTTTGTTGCCGGGCTTCATGATATTGTCTTTCATTCTGCCTTTGGACAAACTATAGAACTTATTCCCGCCTCTTTGGTGTTGTTTATGTTTATTAATTTGATAATACTTCAGTTAACAGACTCACGGTTACAAAAAATATCCCAAGCGCTGGCAAAACAAAGCCAGGAACGCCTCACTAGTTTTGAGCGTTTACTGCCAAGCTTAGTAAAGCGTTTTCAACAAATCTCATCGGATATCACCGCTATGTTCACCTCGCGGGAAACCATCCCCCTGCAATTTACAACCCTTTTCGCTGACCTACGCGGCTTTACCACCATCGCAGAGTCGCGCCCGCCGGAAGAGGTCTTTGCTTTAATCAACCAATACTTGGATACAGTGGTGCCGCCTATAATGGCCCATGGCGGTGAGGTACTCGACTACCAAGGCGATGGCATCTTAGCTTATTTTACGGCAGGAGCTGAAACTTGCTTAAAAGCAGCCATAGAAATGCAACAGGCCTTACAACAAGCGTATGAAAAAGGATTGCTGCCCAAATTGGAAATGGGGATTGCCATGGAATCAGGTTCAGGTCTACTCACCCTATTGGGTAACTACCAACGGTTAGAGCCTGTCATTGTCTCACCTGCCATCCTTGAAGTGCAGGACTTAGAAATGCTCTGCTCTGAATATAAAGTAACCAATGTTTTTCCTTTTTCTTTTTGTCAGCAACTACCAGAATACATCCAGAAGCAGGTGCAAATTATCACATTTGTAGAGAACTCGCCTATCTTTACCTTTACCGGATCGTTCACTGCCTAACCGTTTAAGACAACACAAATTTTTAAGAACTCTATGAACTTAAGTAGGATTTTTTCACGACCCTTGCTTTGCTACTTAAAAACAGAATTGACACCGAGCAAGGCAATGGCTTTTTTCGTATAGATGAATCACTATCTGAAATCAATTTCTTTTTTGTTGCAACAACAAACGGGTAAATTCAAACCATCCTCAACTACAAGAACAAAATTAAAAATAAAATCTCAAACCATGATAGTGGATGTCTATTCACCGACAGGGACATCTTGTGGCACATTACTATTTATTCACGGCATGTCACTTAAAGGCTTTGAAGACCCCCGACAGGTCAATGTCTGTCGAGCACTTGCCGGTGTTGGTTTTACTGTTATTGCTCCCAATTTTTTAGAAATTAAAGACACAACAATCACTGCTGCTTCCATCGATAAAATTGAGCAAATAATTATGGCAGCTCTAAAAATGCAAGAGTTATGCCCCCAGGGCCGTCTGGGAATTTTTGCACCCTCTTTTTCTGCGGCGTTAGCTCTTAGGGCAGCTGCGCGTCCCACTATTCGTGAGCATATTTCTGTAATTGCCTGTATTGGCACTTTCGCCCATGTAGATACTGTAGTTCATTTTTTATTAACGGAACCTAACTGTGATGAATACGCGCGTCTTATTATTCTGAAAAATTTTATTGAATTTTCAATTGGCAAAAATGCTGCGGTAAAAAAAGCCCTCGAGGTAAAGATTGCTGACAACTGGCATAAACGCCCTGACGAAGAAAAACAATTACCGCAATTCTTAAAAAAACTCAACGCTACCGAACGTAAATTAGTAGAAAACCTCATCCACGATCAAAAAGAAAGTGTAAAACATTTTAAAAAATTTTTACCAAAAATAAAAGACTTAAGCGATTCGGTCAATCCCAGTTTGTCAGCAGAAGACTTAAAGTGTGCTGTTTTATTAGCACATGGTGAAGCAGATAATGTTATTCCGGCAAATGAATCGTTGCTGTTATATGAGCTTTATCGTAAAACTGGAGTAGAAACAAAATTGCTGCTAACGCCTTACATTTCGCATGGCGACAGCAGCATCAGTTTAAAAAAAATACCCGACTTATTGCGGCTCATTGCTGCCTTTGCTTGGTTCTTTCGTCGGGTTTAATTTACTTTTGCGCTTGCTTGTTGCCCTCAATAT
Source organism: uncultured bacterium (assembly GCA_938038265.1). Classification (GTDB taxonomy): domain Bacteria; phylum Spirochaetota; class Leptospiria; order Turneriellales; family Turneriellaceae; genus CALHRC01. The sequence goes on along the minus strand of CALHRC010000135.1, from coordinate 12,210 downwards.
TTTCGTTGTTTAGGCGCATTTTAATTTCTTCTTCATGCCAGCGGTTTTTGGCATCACTGGCATCAATTTTATATTTATCAGGAATGCGCGGATCAAAAATAGGATCTAATTGCTTTTCTTTAACATAGTAGTTTTGGTTAAACTCACCCTGTTTAGCATCTAAACCTGCTTCGGAGCTAAATTCGCCTTTTTGCACTAAGTACAGGCGATTACGGTGCATCAGTTGAAAAACATTCGCAGCATTTAATTTAGCCTGACGGCAATTTTCAATGATTTTTTTATAGCGATCTATACGATAGCGGCGCACTTTAGGATCGCGGTTTTCAATTCTCATATTTTTTATCGCTGGATCATCGCTTTCTAACTGTGGTTCAAAGACTTTTTCAACCTCCTGCGCCTCAATACTTGCCCGCCGTGAAATACCCAACAGTTCATAGCCCCGATCTATATTGTCTAAAATAGCATATTTATCATATACCAGATGAAAATCTTTAGGATCATACAGAGGTCTTTCTTTAGGCGCTTCTCTGTCTCGTAAAAAGCGTTTTACAAATTCAGTATTCTTATTATATTTAATTTCAACATCGACAATTTGCTGCAGGGCATCTTGTAAAATAAGCCCCGTGCGATCAATATACAGAGCGCTCATTTCTTCATAGAGTTTGTCTAATTCCGTTTGGGCATCCAGAAAAGTACGGTATGACTCAACGTAGCTTTCTTCAAAGAAAAAAGCTAAAGCCACAGCATATTTCTTTTTTACCTCATTATAGCGATTTTTCTTATCATCGTCGCCAAAATTTTTCAGCGGGATGTCAAGGAACACCAGATCATGCAAAGTTTCTGCTCGTTTCGCTTTGGCCTTTTCTGCTGGCGATTCAGCATGGATGTCGGAAAACAGTGATAGCAACATATTTGCTACTAAAGCCAATGCTGCTAAAAGAGCAATCCTACGGAATTCATGTGTTAATATTTTAAAGGCGCGCATAGATACCTCTTTTTTTTTATCGGCAGTATAGGGGTCAATGATTAGCAAGAAATACCGATATTTTTAACATGAAGAAGCGCTCTCTGTTAGCTGTAAACTTATTTCTATTATTAGGGCTAACTGCCTGTGCCACTGCTCCTCTGCGGGATACCAAGGAAATACCAGCCGTAAGCAACCGAGCACAAGCAGGTGATAAAGCGGCCCTAAGCACCATGCTGGCAACACTCACTCCCGGTAAAGTACAATCGCCTGAAATTATCGCCGGTACCCTGCGCCAGATGGGACCTCTTATGTCACACCCCCAAGCTAAAGAAGCAGTAAAACCGCATTTGACCAGCCCTAACCGAGATATTCGGGCAGCGGCTTTTTCTGCTTGGATCAAAGCACGGCCTGCTCACAATGCCGCTGCTTTTGATCGTGAGCTCACAACCCTGTTATTTGCCAACGAAAATCGCTTTGGCCAACTCACTGATGAAGAATATAGAGCTGCCGGTTATTGTGACGATCCACAAGCGCTGGAATTCTTGCGCAAGAATTTAGGCAAATACCCCGAAGCAGATCCCGCCATTATCCGCAGCTTAGGGGAAATTATTGTTCGCCGTAAACAAACCACTCCACCCACTCTTTCTAACGACAAAGGTTCTGATGAAGAAATAGCAGCACAATTAGCCGAAGAAACACTTACAGACTATGCCGGCTCAGAAGCTGGGGAAGAACTCAAAAAGCTGGCCATCCGCACTATAGAAACTTCATATGGTGCCGCTGGTTATGAACGACTTATTGCTAAGCTGTCAGATCGCTACTTACCTATGCAAGTTCGTCTGAATATTTTAAATTATTTGGCAAGCACCGAGGCCGAGCGCTTAGAACAACGTCTTGCAGCAACTCTGCCTTCTATTCGCATTTGGTTTAACAGTGAGCCTGAATACCAAAAGAGGATGGATGAAGTGTTTACCCAGCTTACGGGCATCCCCCCTCAACTAACACAAGAAAAAAAAAGAAAAAGAGTACGCCCTACCATACCGCCACCTGCTAAAAGTATTTTAACGCAAGCAAGCCGGCGACAAATTGCCCGTAAAGACCAAAGAAGCAGGATTGTCGCCCTGTTTCAAAAATATCACCTTGACGAAGAAATAGTAGCCCTCATGGAACGCCACGCTAACTCTTTAGTACAAGAGAAAAGACTTAAACTTGATCCCGCAACAAAAATAATCTTTGGGGCTTTAAGTAAAAGTAAACCCGAGGCAGATTTTTTTGAATTAAAAAAACTTGCTGAACAAGGCTTTAGTGTACCGGGCTATTATGCTGCCGCAATGCAGGCGGTAATTCATTCGGGGCGCGACTACCAATGGCAGCTTGTAGCAATTCGCCGCCTGTGGGGGGTAAAAGAAGATACCGCAGAAATTTTACACCGCATGTACCGAGCAGAGAAAAATCTATTTTAAAAAATTTAATCATCCCCCTGCCAAGGGTCAATCGTACGCTGGTGAAATCCTAAATGTCCTAAGATTCTATCAGCCATAAAATCGTATAAATCGGTCATGGTTACCGGGCGGCGATAAAAGCCCGGGCTAGCCGGCATAATGACCGCACCTGCTAAGGTCAGCAGCCGCATGTTTTCAAGATGAATGAGACTATAAGGAGTCTCCCGTGGTACTAACACCAAAGGGCGCCTTTCTTTGAGAGAGACATCCGCCGCTCTTTCAATTAAATTGGTGGTGTAGCCATGGGCAATACCTGCTAAGGTTTTCATACTGCAGGGTACAATAGCCATGGCATCATAGCGCGCCGAGCCACTCGCAGGCTCGCAACCAATATCGCCGTGCGGGAAAAAGCGCAGCTGGCATTTTACATCCCCCTCTGGAAGCGAATAAAAAGCAGACATATCAGCTAGCAGAGAAGCGGGCGTTGAAATAAGGTTTAATTCTTGTTTTAAAATTCTAAAATAAACGGGGGATACAATCGCATGAATTTCAACTGGCTGTTTTGCGAGGTGGTAGAGCAAACGCAGACCATAACCTGCACCGGAGCTGCCAGTAAGTGCTAAAATAATTTTTTTATTTTGCATAAAAGACAAAAAAAACATCACTGGCAATAGCAATAAAAAGCACAATACTAATCGCTGAGTTATAATTAAAAAATGCGGCGGGGATTTTCTCTATTCGCGGTTCTCCCAAAATGCCAATAGCACGATGTTCTAAAAATAACAGCAACACGATAATATTAGCGCCAATTAAATAAACAAAATCTAAATTGGCATACTGGGGCAATAGGAACAGCAGCAGAGTTGTGATCAGGTGCAGAAATGCCGCGATGGCCTGCGCGCCGCGAACACCAAAGCGGGCTGGTATGGAATGCAACCCATTAGCTTTGTCGAATTCTATATCCTGTAGGGCATAGAGAATATCGAATCCGGCAATGTAACTTGCAAGAGTCAAAAAAAGCAGGAGCGCTTCCGGGGGCACTGTTCCAATGAGAGCGACATACACTGCGGGCGGGGCCATACCTATGGCAAGCCCAAGCCATATATGACAGAGGTAGGTAAAACGCTTGGCATAACTATAACCTGCCAGTAATACTACGGCAGGAAAGCCCAAATAAAAAGCCAGAGGGTTCAGCAACCAGGCGGCGGTAAATCCGCCGGCAAGAGAAAGAACGGCAAAGACCAAGACCTGAAACCGGCTTAAGCGACCTGTGGGAATTTCTCTAACTGCCGTACGGGGATTGCGTGCATCAATATCTGCATCTACCAATCGGTTAAAAGCCATGGCAAAACTGCGAAAAAAAGTAAACGCCAGGGTTACTAAAGCAAGTTCCCGCACAGAAACCTTTTCGGGAGCATCGCGCCAAATTAAAACTAAAGCCGAAAGTGCAAAAGGCAGGGCAAAGACAGTATGCGACAGCCGGATAAGCGAGGCAAACCGGCCAAGCAATTTAAGCATGGGCTTATTTCATTTCCAGCATATATTGCACGCGCACCCGCTGCGACAGATCGCGATCATAAATTTTTCTATCTAACATTTTGGCTGTGCGCCGCAAATATTTTTTGTAGGTTTCAATCATGGCCATCCGTTTTTCAAAATAACGAATATCGGGGATGGTATATTGTCGAATAAGCGTAAATTCTTTGTTCTGATCCCGGCGCTCAGAATAAGTGATGATCATATCGTCGTTGCGATCTAATTCCGGAATTTCTTTACTGCTCGCCACTTCTGCCTTAAAAAAGGGCGTTGGATTAATTAAATCGCGCTGCTCTTCAATAAATTCAATACCCAACAAATTGTTTCTGGAAAAACGAAACATTATTTTGTTAAGCTTCTCGCCATCAAACCACAGGTGACAGGTACCATTGTAAGCATAGCGCTCAGACATCGATTTAATCGACTCGCCCCAAGCAACCGGCAAAATGACATCCGCATCGCCTTCTTGTTTTTTCTGGTTTTTAAAATCCTCACCTTTTTCAGCATATTGAAACAAGACTTTTAACTTTTCGGTAATTTCGCGGTGTAAAACATCTAACTCAATATCGCCATAACCTGTCTCTGTGGCTTTTCGCTGGGCCTCTTCTTGCTGGGCTAATATCTGCGGATCGACAATTTTTTGAGCCAATAAAGATGGCGCTCCTAACAGCAAGAAAGTAAGAACAAGGATGTTGCGCATATAAATCCCCCCCATCAATATCGACTTTTCGATAGCCTTATCTTAAATACCGCGTTTTATTTTTTTGGTTTTGCTCGCTGTAATCTATACATACTCATAATACAATTACCTGTGTAAGAAAGCAACTTCATTTTAACACCCCACTTGTAGTAACTACCTAAATTCCTAAGTAGCTAAAGAGCTGCTTAGCGAAAAGCGGGGGTAAGTGAATATTCCTCCCAACAAGGCAAAGTACAGGGGCTATAAGTTTGTTAGTGACTCAAAAACTTGCATTATGTCACATGAGGGTGGGGATTTCCCCATCTCTTTAATAGATTTTCATAACTTTTTTATAAATTCCAAGAAGAGGGATGGCTTAAGTGATGGCAGCCGTATCATAGCAAATTTAATGATATTAGACTCATTTCATATAAAAATATTCTTGATTTTTCAAGCTTGTTTGATAGTTAGTAACCTGAAGACTTGCTTAACCCTGTCTTTAACGTTTGAATAGCCTCCAATCGAACTCTATACCCGCTTTTAGAAGCGGGTTTTTTTATCCTCTGCTCTAAGAGAAGGTCGAAAATATAATGTGGACCGCGCCGCCCTGGTATTAGAAGCTCCAACTATGCCCAACCGCTTTTTTGCGGTACAACTGCGGTTAGCAAAACGTATCAGCCGCCGTAATTTCGGCCCTACCAGAGTGACGGTTATTGTATTAACCCGACAGGCCATTACCTCAACCCTGCGCGAAGTATGCCAATCCCACGTGCGCCTCATGCGGGTCTCTCCCGACTACCTTATCCCCTATTCCCTGCCCCGCCAGTATGATCGGCTAATATTCATTGAAGCGCGCACCCTACCAGCGCCAACCGATATTGTCTATCTGCTGCATAGCAGCTTCCCCGTACAAGTATTAGATGCACAACCTGGCAATGCCGCTCGCTGGCCTTTTCTGGCTTTCAGTGCGGCCGGCCAGGGCTTAGTAGGTCTCGACACCAGAGCCTTGCACTCCGGCAAACAGAGAACGGCAGCCAGACCGCGCCGGCTGCGTACCTACCATAAATATTCTATCGCCGAACGGGCCTGTCTGACGGCTTGGGCGCGTGGTATGGAATTCCATATCACAGAAGGTGTCAGCCGCCGCTTCCCACATGCTGCTATATGGCAGAGCTGGCAAGAACTCACCCGGCTAATTAGTAACCTGAAACATGGCAGACCCCTGCCCGGTTTAACCATCCGCCCGCGGCATTTTCGCCTGCTGGTGACCCATCTGGCGTTTATTCTTGCCCTGTGGTTTGCAGGTCAAGGGTGGATGTATATCTACCTTTTTTTAGCTTTTCTATTCAGTTATGACTATTTTTTTCCGCCGGAACGTCCCTGGCGGGAAAGCCTGCTGTTCCTGCCACTGCGGCTTTTATACCTGCCGTTTGCCTAATCAGCCCGACACCACCGGATGGCGCCGCAGCGGCACCACCCGCCAGGCCAGCAAGGTATTGCGTTGGGCCAGAGAACTGTAACGTACCATGTCAAAGCCATAGCGCTGCGATCTAAAATAATTGCTACGCTGCAGCCGCCGGCGGATATCGGCCTTGATATCACTCTGCGCTTCTTCCAGGGTCAAGTAAATGTCAGGCAGCATAAATTCATGCAGGTGAACGATAACGCCTTCTTTTTCCAGTGCTACCAGCAATTTGAGTCTATAACCGTTCATGGTTGCCTTATATAAATCGGAAACCGACAGGCTCAATCTTGAAGCAGGTTAAGCACCCAAAATGCTTGCCATGAGGCCACAGAACGCCGATAAATGCTTATGGCAAATAACCGAGCAGATTCCCACAGAAAATACCTTTCCCTGGCAAATGCGGCTGCCGTTATCAACGCAGAACTGGAAATTAACCAAATACTGCACGTCATCATGCTCAACGCCAAGGAAATTCTTGAAGCGGAAGCCTGTTCGCTATTCCTCATTGATCCTTCTCAGAACATGCTCTACTGTGAAGTTGCCTTGGGGGAACGGGGCGAGATGCTGCGCAAGTACCTGCGCCTGGAAATGGGAGCGGGCATCGCAGGCTGGACGGCACAACACCGCACTCCCGTAATGATAGAAAATGCCTACCTTGATCCCCGTTTTGATCCCGCCTGGGATAAAAAAAGCGGCTTTCACACCAAGTCTCTGCTTTGTGTACCAATGTTTCATAAAACTAAACTTATCGGGACCCTTGAGGTAATGAATAAAACTGGCGATCGGGTTTTTGACGAAAGTGATCTTGAAATTATTACCGCTTTAGCTGACATTGCAGCGGTCAGCATTGAAAATGCCCGCTTGCGAGAAAGTCTTAAAAAACGAATTCTTGAACTAACTCTGCTGTACCAGTTTGAAAAAGAAACTTCCGTGCATACCCGGCTGGATCTTCTTGGCCGCTGGGTACTCGACAAATGTCTGGATTTTTTAGAAGCGCGTATCGGTACCATTTATATCTATGACGAGAACGAAAACCTACTCAAAGTACTAGCCGCCCGCGGCTTAAGTGACGAAGCAATTCGGGAAATTTTAGTGCGCCCCGGGGAAGGTATCGCCGGCTGGGTCGCCGAGCGCCGTCTGCCGGTTTTAGTGCAGGATTTACCTTCTGACCCACGCTACAACGCGGCAGCCAAATATACCTATGAGACCAATTCACTCATCAGCGCCCCCCTACTCTACCAAAACAAACTCATCGGCGTCATCAGCATCAATAATAAGATTAACGGTTTTGCTTTCAGCCAGAGCGATCTCAATATGCTCGAAGCCATCGCCAACCGCCTCGCTCTCACCATCCGCAATGCGCAACTTCATGAAGAAATACACCGAGAACGTGAAGACCGTGAACGGGCCCGACGGCTTATCGCGCAGATTCTACCCACCCAGCTCCCTTTATTGCCAAAAAATAAAGTCGCGGTGCGTTACCTGCCCTATTCTGAAGTCGGGGGGGATTTCTATACCTTCTTTAACTTACCGCAGCACAGAACAGGTCTGCTGGTGGTCGATGTGTCCGGCCATGGCATGAGCGCCGCTATGATTGCCATCATGGCCAATACCGTTATCTCCACCTTTGATGAAAGAATCCTCTGCCACCCTGCTGTATTTTTTCGTGAGCTGAATAATGCTTTAGTTGGCAGGCTCGCTGGGAATTTTCTGACTGCTATCTATGCCGTTCTGGATTTTGAGCGCGGCGTGCTGCTGCAAGCCAACGCGGGACATCCCTATCCGATTCTCGCTAACCGCCGTACCGGAGAATTATCTACCCTTAGCGCTGCCGGAAAATTTATTGGCGTCATACCAGATCTAATCTTTGAAGAAATCGAATTGAAACTTAGCCACAGTCGTCTGGTCTGCTACACAGATGGCATCCTGGAAATTACCTCTAATGATCAAAAGAAAATGTACACTGAAGAAGAATTCAAAGAGGCAGTCTCAGCAACCCTCTCTGAAAATCCCAATGAGGCGGCTGACAATCTAATACAATATTCACTTAAAGCGTGTGGCCGTTCAGCCTTTGATGACGACGTTACCTTGCTGGTAGTCGATATTGACTGACGACCCCAAAGGTCCCTGTGGGTGACCTTTGGGGTAGATGACAGCAGAAGAGCGCCAGAGTTATCCGTGTTTGCTGAAATACTCTTTGGATTTTACGACATCGGCTTTCATGGCCTCAGAACCGGGAGTCCAGTTGGCCGGGCAGACTTCGCCAGGGTGGCTCTCTGTGAATTGATCCGCCTGGACCAGACGCAACACTTCATCAACATTGCGGCCAATATTGTTGTTATTTACCATCTGCACTTTCAGAATACCCTTACTGTCAATAATGAACACACCGCGCAGGGCAATACCAGCTTCTTCTATCAAAACCTGGTAGCTGCGAGAAATGTCTTTGGTAATATCCGCAACCAGAGGAAATTTAATTTCACCTAAACCACCTTCTTTGCGGGGAACGTTAATCCAAGCTAAGTGGCTAAACTTACTGTCCACACTTACGCCAATAATCTGTGTGTTATGTTTAGCAAATTCATCTGCCTTATCGGAAAAGGCGGTGATCTCAGTGGGGCATACAAAGGTAAAGTCGAGCGGGTAAAAAAACAGCACGACATATTTCCCTTTGTAATCAGAGAGAGAAATTTTCTTAAATTCTTTGCCGACCACAGCTTCTGCTGTAAAATCGGGCGCTTTTTGTCCTACTTGAAACATATTTGGTTCTCCTATTCTTCACTGTACTTAGTTTAGATAGGGGGATATATCCCCCTATTTAGAATAATTCTAAAATAATCAATATGACAACAAACGGCCAAAAAAAATCAACTGCCAGGAAAGGCGGCCGCAAGAAGTGCAGGCACCTGTTCACAGAAAGTCAGGGGTAACACTCCCGACGCTTGCCCGCGGCCACCCCAAAAAGCGGCCCCGACCCCCAACTGCGCTAAAGCACGTTGCCGCTCATCAGGGAAAGCAGGTGCTCGAATTTGCCCTGTCAAGGATAATTCCCCTGCAGCGGCTTGGCGCTTGGGTAAAGGTCTTTCTAAATAACTAGAGGCCATCGCCAACAAAAGCGCCAAATCACCCGCCGGATCGCTTAAATTAGAGCCGCCAGAGACCCGCACAAAAATATCACATTGGGAAAGTTTATACCCGGCATACTTTTCCAAAATGGCGGCAATTAGGTGTATGCGGGATATGTCAATGTTCTCGCCAATACGCCGGCCATTGGCAAAGCCGGTCGGCGTCACCAGCACCTGTATTTCCAGCGGCAGCACCCGGCTGCCTTCCATCTGCGGGAACAAGATACTGCCAGTACCGCCAATATCCTCAAGATGGACTAAGGCCTGACCTGTGGGTTGCGCTTTTAGTCCCGCTGCCGTCATTTCAAACAAAGCAATCTCGCCCGTGGCGCCAAAGCGGTTTTTGACTGCCCGCACTAAGCGATAGGCACCGCTACCAGCTGTTTCAAAATACAGCACTACATCCACCGCATGCTCTAACAGCTTAGGCCCGGCGATTTGCCCTTCTTTGGTAATATGGCCAGTCATAATAAGGGGCACCCCGCTCTTCTTGGCATACTCGATAAACAGCTGCGCCGATTCTCTGACCTGCGCAACTGAACCTGAAAAACCACGCCCGCCTTCCTGCCAAATCGCTTGGATAGAATCAACTAAGGCGACCTCAGGCTGTTGTTTTTCAAAAGCAGCTACAATGGAAGGTGCATGATTTTCCTGGATCAGCAGCAGCGCGTGCGACAAGGTTCCGGTACGTCTGGCGCGGTCCGTCAGCTGTTCCAGACTTTCTTCACCGCTGGCATAGGCAATTTTACGCCCGCTGCGGCACAACTCTAAGAGTAGGGTGGATTTACCTACCCCCGGCTCGCCGCCCAAGAGAATCACCGAACCAGCCACAAGGCCGCCACCTAACAGGGTATCGAGCTCGGCAATACCCGTTGAGACCCGGTTTAGTTTTTTTACATCCCCCCCGCTTACTGTTTTAGCGGCGGTTGCTATCGTCTTTTGGGGAACTTCGGTCGTCTCTTCCAGAGAATTCCAAGCACGACAGACAGTACACTGGCCCTGCCATTTGGGAAAAATCTCCCCACATTCAGAGCAGATAAAGACGGTTTTCGTTTTTTTCATGAGCGTAACAGCAAAGCAAAAAAAAACCCGCCTTATAGACGGGATTTTGTTAAACGAAAAATTTTACTTACATTTAGTTAATAAAAACCTTTTCTATGTTAAGACGCAATGCCGTATCCCACATCATGGCGGCAATTGCCAAAATGACAAAGGGAATCGACATGAGGGCAAAGGCCACGATAAGCTTATTCTCCCAACGTAAGTGCATAAAGTAGAGCATCACAAGACTTACCTTAACTGTCGCAATGAGTACGGCAATTGAGATATTGATTGCCAGCGAACCGAAATTTACCTTGGCCACCGCAACAGTAATGCCGGTTAGAAAAAGCAGACTCACCAAGGTCAAAGCCATTTCTTTAACATGTGATTTATGAGCCATAGTTTAACTCCTTTATGACACTAGGTACAGCAGCGGGAATAAGTAAATCCAGATGAGGTCAACAAGGTGCCAATACAGCCCCCCAACTTCCACTGGTGTGTACCAGCCTGGGTGGAAATGCCCCTTAATTCCCTTTACTAACACCCACGTCAGTAATCCCATACCAATTAAAATGTGCAGCCCATGCACTCCCGTAAGAAAGAAGTACATAAAAAAGAAGATACTGGCAAAAGCGGGTTTGCTAATATCCGTGCTGCCAAGATTCGCCGGGTTAAAGGGGATGACCTTACAAACCTCTACGCCATTTGCTTTAGAAGAGCACTTACCTTCTTCTTGCAGGGACTTAAGCAATGCTGGCGATTTAGCTAAAGCCACAGCTTCTAACTCCACCTCATGCATTTTATGTGAATACTCAAAGTATTTATTCACTAGAAAAGCTGCCGCACAGGCAATGGTAATGGCAAGCAAAATATTCATTAGCTTTTGGTTACCCTGCTTAATTGCTTCAATAGCCCAGGCTACGGTAAACGAAGAGAACAGCAGAATTACTGTATTGACGGTACCAAAGGCAACACTGAGCTCATGAGCGGCCGCATGAAAACCAGCTGTATCGCGAAAGTAATACACCCCATAGGCAGTAAAGAGCACCGCAAAAAGTAATATCTCAGTAGCCAAAAAAAGCCACATGCCCACTTTTGACATTTCATAGACCATGGCAGGTGGGTTACCCCACTTACTGCCATCATGTAATTTTTTTACTTCGGTTGTCATTTTACGCCTCCCAATCGCTCAGGCCGACCATATTCATAGGGCCATTCGGTTACCGTCGGAATATCATGGAAGTTGTGTTCTATGGGCGGTGAGGAAATCTGCCACTCCAGAGTATTGGCTCTCCAGGGGTTTGCCTCAGCTTTTTTACCATTTTTCAGAGAAACCAGTAGGTTGATCAGAGTGGCAATATAGCCAATGCCCAGTGTGTAGGCACCAATGGTAGAAAGCATGTGCATGCTGGCAAATTCCGGCATATAGTCAGCATAGCGCCGTGGCATGCCACCAATACCCATGATAAACTGCGGGATAAAGGTCAGGTTAAAACCAAAAAAGACAAACCAGAACATGAAGGCCGCAAATTTCTCATTATACATTTTACCGGTAATTTTGGGCCACCAAAAATGCAGCGCCGCCACCATCATGAGCACAGTACCACCTTGGATGGTATAATGAAAATGAGCCACGACAAAGTAAGTGTCATGTAGGTGTACATCCACCCCGACCATGGCTAAAGGCAGACCAGTTAAACCACCAATAATGAACAGAAAGATAAACGCCAGAGAATAGAGCATCGGCGTTTTTAATTCAATCTGCCCGCCATAGAGGGTGGCCAGCCAGTTAAAAACTTTAATGGCTGTGGGAATAGCCACTAAAAATGTAAGAAATGAGAATATCAGACCTGCAGAGGTTGACAGCGAGCTGACGAAAAGGTGGTGAGCCCAGACAATAAAGCTCACGGCAGCAATGGCAATCGAGGACCAGGCAATTGCCTTGTAACCAAAAA
>CALHRC010000134.1 GCA_938038265.1 uncultured bacterium | reverse complement strand
ATCATTTGAGAAAAACGCAGGGCACCAATTTTTCTTTATTTTCGGCATTAGATTCCAAAGCTACCAGCACCGGTGTCGGATTACCATTACGGGATACCTCCCCTACTCCGGGATTACCATTGCCAAAACCAAGTTTCTCCCCTGCCCTAACCTGGCCATGGATGCGAGCCTGTACCATGCCGCCAATGGCCACTAAAATACTGGCGCCGTCTTTTTTGCCGTCTTGCAGGGTGATGCCGGCTTTTCTAACAAAAATTCCAATACAGGGCTCCTGTGGATTTCTCATCTTGGCAACTTTGCCACTGCCGTCAATCGTGAGAAAATCGCCTTCGGAAAATACATCCTGATTAAAGCGATCAAGCGCAATACAAATCGCCCCACCCTCTTCACTTGTCAGACCGCCGCGGAAAATTGCGAGGCCCTCTGCCAGTAATGACATGCCGGAACCTTTTATTTCTTGGATATTGGCCGGCAAATACAGAGCCCAATTGCGTTCTGAAATGAAAACAGCGGTTTCTTTCTCGCGGCTGCGGGCTTCCAGAGCGTGTTCATGGTTAGATATTGCTGACAGCGCAGGATTTTTCTCTGCGGTAACGATCAATCCACCCTGCATACCAGCAGCCCAGCCAGAGTTATTGGTCACGGCAAGAGGGAACAGCTTTAGGTTTGGCGGGGTGAATCCCTGTGGATTGCTGGTTTCGGTATTTTGCTCCAGGGTCAAGGGTCCTTCATGATCATTGAGTTGGTGCTTGCGGGGGGCGTAATCATGACTGTGGGGCAATGGCTCCCGTGGGTCTGACAGGCGGGGATCGTTGGCCTCTACCGCGTAACCTGCACTAGCGATACCGGGCTTGGCTAATTGAATAATGCCCGGACGTTCATAATTGGCCAGCTGGATACGTGGATCATTACTCTGCAGGGCCTTGAGGGGGGCAGATTCATTTGGCCGGGCAAATTGTACCCTACCCTTACGGTTTTCATCACCCTCTGTCAAGCGGGGGTCATCTGCCTGCAGCGCTTTATGCGCTGCTGTTTCATCGTGGTTTGCCAGTTGTACAATACCGGGCCAGGCGGTTGATGCAGTTCGCAAGCGTTTGTCATTGCCCTGTACGACTTCACCGCTGTGGGTGGAACCGTCGCTAGCCAACTTTACGATGCCGGCGGCGCTCTCGCTGGCCATTTTCAATCGCGCATCATTGGCCTGAACAGCCAGACCCGCCCGGGAATCGCCATTTTTCGCCAGTTGCACAATGCCGGCATAGTCTTCCGTAGCAGTGCGCAAACGAGGATCATCTGCCTGCACAGCTACCGACCCCCGTACTTCTCCATGTTTAGCCAGTTGCACAATACCGGGAGCATTTTCTGACGCCGCTTTCAGTCGTGAATCATTTGCCTGAACAGCCAGTTTGGCGTCAGTCTGTCCATCACGGGCTAGTTGAACAATGCCAGGGTATTCTGTCCCGGCCACTTTTAGCCGTGTGTCATTGGCCTGAACTGCCCTGTTGGGTGCGGTACTGTTATTTTCCGCTAGTAAAACAATGCCGGGCAGCATTTCACTGGCGTAAGTAGGTTCATATGCTTTTTCCCTACCCGGGCGCAGTACATTTTCTGCTGAAGCAAATACGGCCAGCTCCAGAATACGGGCGAGGTATTCATTTTTCTTGCGGGCAAAAGTTTCATAAATCCAAAGTTTGATATGCCGCGCTTTAGTCGGCGCAATATCCCAATGGTACCAAGTTAATGGCGAGGCGATAAAGTCACTTTCGTTGATAATTGGCTGCCATACGTTTCTGTCTAAAGAAACAGCAATAGTAAATCCCGGCGGAAAACAGGTCGGGGTTTCCTTGGTAGAGAGTAAACCTAAACGTGAAATATAATATGGTTTACTAAGATCAATTTCAATAAATTCCTCTTCGGGTTTTTCTGACAAGGCAGACGACCAGCCATAGTCTTCCCGGCCATCGATCAGGTTCTCCGGAACCCAAAGACGATCGGCGCTACTCGAAGCCTTAAACCGGATATCCGCTTTTAAGCTGAGTTTCAAATCGCTGATCTCAGCATGAGAAATCAGCGAATCTTTGGCAGAGAAGTTGATCTGTAGAAATTGTGCTCTCAACAGCGGGAGCTCAAAAGCAAATTGGTTACCGTGTTGCTCTTGGCCGATAATTGGGCTTCTGGTATAGGCCACTCCATCCTGCGAAACAAAGATAGCTGCTTTAGGCGTAAAATTACATTGAAATTCAACGCAATTAAAAACGGCACTGGTCTTTAATTCCAATGTAAACGGCAGCACATGAACGCTTTGCCCTCCGGTGTAACTGAAAGAAAGTTTACCCCCACTCAATTTTACCTGACCGGTACTGCCGCCGGCCTGAACAATGGGGATTTCGTAGGGTCGGGTTATTTCCGCTGGTTCTGAAGGCATCAGTGGAAAGCCTGCATTAGCCAAGCAGCAAGCCACACTAACAACAGAGTTACGGCAGCACTGGCAAGAACTAAACCAAGGCCATAGACGGCTTGCATGTTTTCATTACGCTCAGAAAGAAAGAGAGAAAATTGCTTTTTCTGTTCAGGGTTTAGCTCATGAATTTTCTGTTCCAGAAAGGATTTGCCAAAAAGCAGTGAATCACTGCTAACGAGATCTTTGCTAGCATTGACCAGGCGGATTGCTACAAGAATAGTGCAAATGCAGAGGAAGAAAAATACCAGCGCCCCCAATTGGGAAACGTGTTGTGAGGGGGTTAACAGTGAGTTGAAACCGGTGTTCTCCAACATGTAAGAAAGAAAGATGAAAAATTCAATCAACAACAGAAAAATGGCCAGAAATAACAGCCATTTGCCTTTGTCAGAAATTCTCTCTAATTGGCGGATGCCTGAAACTATAAATAGGTCATCTGCCGATGAACTACCGCGATCAAACAGGGAGCGAAAATCAAACCCTGGCCGGTGGCCACTACCAGTCTGCATGAACCAGAAAATTCCAACCATCAGTAATATCAAAAAAATAACAGCAACATAGACGAATACAGGCATACCCCCCCCTTAATATTTTTACCTGTCTATAATTCGGCATCAGTATTTCAATCATTTATCCAATATTGCGATAGGATAACCCCTTACCCTAAGTATGGGGGCCAGTGAAATGGTACCCGCAGCAGCGCACTTCTTTAGGTCCGGAAATCCATAGTACATTAAGGTAAATTAAGAGGGATCACCGCCCCCTGCTCTGCCTTGGTTCAGGAATTTCGTAATACAGGTATGAATTTCCATAGTATCAGAAAAAATTTCTGTTCAGGAATTCCTGAACTTGGTGGGGAATTCCCCGCCAAAAATGCGACATAATGCAAGTTTTAGTAACTAACAACCTTTAAGCAGCCATGGATTTTCTTTATAAAATAGGCACTTAAAACCTACCTCAAGGCCAGCAGCTTTCATCCCCAGATCGGGGGAATAGTTCGGGTTATGCGACAGAGGCGCTCCGCCCTGTCAGTCTTTTCGCCCGCCCCACTCTCAGGGGAGCTCTGGAAAAATGATCTATGTCAGGTCATAACCCTTAAAACGAAGATGATTAAATTTAATCATAATTGATGGCCAAGAAAACAAAAATACAAAAAGCGAAATTCGGTTGACAGAATATTGGCAATAAGATTATGTCTCCTTGTCCAACTAGTTCCCTTTGGAGCCTTTCTGAGCGCGCCGGTAACGGCCGCTCTTTTTTTATCTGCTTCTTTGCCCCGGTAATTTCGTAGGTTTATCTGTTTTTTGTTTGCGTTGTTCAGAAAGTGCGCCTATGCTGGCGAGCGGTCTTTTTACAAAAGGCTACTTACCCAGTTTTAGGGTCTTGTAGATCACAGCGACCAATACCGATTCTAAGTGTTCAAGGGGAAAATCGGCATTTTTAAGTCCACTGATACTGCCCTCAAGTCGGATGTCCGTTTCATTTTCCCAGGTAAGGCGCACCTTTACCTGGGTGCGGGGGGCTGTTTCCTGAGCTACATCCCCCACCCTATCGGTTTTTTCTCTTTTATTTTTTATAAAAGATTTTGCCGCCTTAACGGTGGTAATAGCGCCTTGCTGGTAGCCTGTAATAAATTCTTCTGCTGCGTTTTGTTTGGCCGCCTGGGCAAGCTGCATCAGCAGGTTCTTGCTGGAGATACCGGCTTCTCTGGCTTTTAGTTGCCATTGGGGCGGGATGTCGGCGATAGAGAGTATTTCATTGATGTAATTGCGTGATTTGCCGATGATGCTGGCCAGTTGGCTGTCGGTATAATTAAATTCGGTTTTCAGTTTTTTATAGGCCAATGCTTCTTCAAAGGCGTCCAGGTTTTCGCGTTGCAGGTTTTCAATGACGGCAAGTTTGTATTTCTCACGGGGGTCGCGGTGCAGAATGCGGCATTCTATTTCGGTCCAGCCAAGTATAGTTGCTGCACGGTAACGGCGTTCTCCGGCGATAATGACGAACTTCCCCTCTTCTTTAGTAACAACAATAGGTTGTAGCAATCCTTCTTCTTTGAGTGATTGGGCCAGGGCTTCAATGTTGGTGTCTTTTGCCTGGCGGGGTTGGTCAGCTGAGGGGGTAATTTCAGACAGGGGGATTTTACGGATAGTACCTTCTATGTTTTGTTCAAAAATATCAGCGGCAATGGAAAGTTTTTTAGTCTTTGATGCCACGGATAACTTCCTTTACAAAAGAAAAGTATTCTTTTGCTTGTTTGATGTTTGGGTTGTAGTCGAGCAGTGTTTTTCGGGACAGGTGGCTTTCGCCTACTGCTACGCCGGTTGAAATGGCGGATTCAAACACCGGGAAGTAATTTTGGATTACCGGCATGATGGTTTTGGTCAGAACAGTGTTGCTTTTAAGTTGTGTTATGAGGGCGCCAAGGATTTTCAGGTTGGGGTTAATACGGCGTTTGATACTCTCTATGGTATTCTGCAGCCCTTTGATGCCATCAATTGAAAATTTTTCAGCTTGTAAGGGGATAATGACATAATCGGCAGTGACTAGCGCGTTAACAGTAAAAATAGAAAGGCTCGGGGGGCAGTCAATCACGATAGCGTCATATTCTTCTCGCACTTTACTTATGGCATCTCGCAGTACATAAGGGGCTTCCACGTTAAGTGCCCCCAGTTCCACTTCGGCCAGGTTGATTTTAGAGGGGAGCAGGTCCAGTTTGTTGTAGGTGGTAGGCTGTATAACTTCCTTAATATCCTTTTTCTGCAGGAAAATATCAGCAGCAGATGCCTGTAGTTTTTCGGGGTCAACAAAGATCCCTGAGCTGTTCCCCTGGGGGTCCATATCAACCAGCAAGGTGCGCCATTCTTCCATGGCCAGTCCATGAGCGAGGTTGAGGGCAGTTGTGGTTTTTCCTTCACCACCTTTTTGGTTGGCGATAGCGATCACCTTGGCATTAGGCATTATAACCTACTCTATTTTGTAATCTGTGGTTGTCAAATACTTTTAAGGTGTCGGACATCCGACACCACCCAAGAATCCCTGCTGCAGGGGGTAAACGGCAGCAACCTAATTCTGCTGGTTCCGCATCCTAAGAACTTAGTAGGGAAATTCCAGAACAAAAAAGGGGGGCTCACCGCCCCCGGCTGCCCCCTTCGGGGGCAGCGCTGTGGTTATGCACAAGTGGCCACCGCTTCTCGGTAACCCTCGAAGCTTAAGCGCAAGCTGCCAGGCCTGCGCTCCCCCCGGCTCTGCCTTAGTTCGGGAATTCCGTAATACAGGTATGAAATTCCATAGTATTAAGAAAAAATTTCTGTTCAGGAATTCCTGAACCTGGTGGGGAATTCCCTACCAAAAATGCGACATAATGCAAGTTTTAGTAACTAACAACCTTTAAGCAGTCATGGGTTTTCTTTTAGAATAGGCACTTAAAACCTACTCCCAGGCCAGCAGCTTTCATTCCCAAATCGGGGATAGTTGGCTAGTTATAGATGCCCGATACTGCCAGCTGGTGCCCAAAATGCAAGTTGGCTTATTGTCTAGTGCCTGTCGGATGTCCGACAGGGGTAGTGTGCAGCTGCCGTTTAGGCTTGTGGAGGTTTATGAAATGAATTGACGCAGGAATTTCAGCTGGCAATTAAAGGATGTGCTGAATTTGCTGCAGGTATATCCTGATCGGGGTATTTGGGGCGCATTTGAGACCTGGCTGTCTGCCCGAGAGTCAAAAACTGCCCGTGGCCGTTTTGCCTTTCTGTTGCCCTGGCCAGGCGGTGTCTGGCGTTTGTCAACAGGAGTTTTGCCCGAATTTTTGCGCGAGCAGGTAAATGACAAAATTTTAGTGCGGCCTGTGCCTGGTGGGAATCGGGTGAGTTTGCCTCTCGTTTTGGCGGGTAGGGTGGTCCTCTGTGTGGAATTTACTGTTACTCAACTTCTGGAAGACAATGAAATTTTATTATTACGCGAGTTGCTGCAATTGCTGCTGCAGTTAGAAGCCGCAGATCCCGAACTGCATCCTACCTGGCTTCCTTTTATGCTACCTTTGGGTGGTGATCTGTCGTCGAATGGTTCTTTGGTTGAGCAAAAGCGCCTATATTTTTTGAATGGTCAGCCCGGTTCAGGTAAAACCCTGTTTGTGCGCTGCTGCAGGATGCACCATAGGGCAGGGCAGGGGGCAGGGTGGCCAACTGATCTGCTTGTGCCTGAAATTGCCTTGCTCGATGAACCGAGCCTCATGGCAGCCCTGCAGCTGCCAGGTCCAATTTTTGTTGGCTCGGCTTATGAGCCTGGCTTGTTGGTCAAGCGCGGTTTGCTCGCTAACAGCCAAGCCGAAATTCTGCAAGGCCATCGGGTGATCCTGCATTCTCTGCGGACTGCTCCCCAAATTAGTTCTGAATTAGAAGAGCTTTGGAGGGTTTTCAAAAACTTTCCCGCCTGCCCTGCAGGCTCGCCGGGAACTGTGCAGCAATGGAAACAAGCTTATTTTTCTAATAGGGCACGGATTCGGGGATGGCCCGCTATCCTGGAAAAGTCTCATGATTTGCGCGGCGCCATAGATGAATTTGAACGCCAAGCGGTGATCTTTGCCCGAGAAGCCGCAGGCAATTCCCAACATAAAGTTTCCCGCTTTCTGGGGATTTCCCGCGGTTCACTGCAGCATAAACTGCGCAAATGGAATTTGTCAATAGCCGATGATTAACTATGCAGGACGATTACCTGGAACATACCACAGGGCAGGGTTTACTGATCCGGGTCAATATCCGGCATGGCACCTTTTTGCTGTTTCGTGACGGCACACCGGTTTCAGTCACCCGTGGGGGTATCGTAAACCAAATACATCCCCTGACACATATTATTTTTATTGGTGAAGCGTTTGATTTTACCCGGGTATCCGTAAATACCATAGGTTTCTATCCGGTAGAGCGGTCTTTTATGAAAATCCCCTTTAATTACTTGGGGTCATCGGTAATTCGCTATATCCGCATACCCGTGCTGTTTGATAATGTGGATGCTCTGCCAGCCATGGTGCTCTACTCCCGAACCTATTGGCCCGGACCGCTACCAGCAGTCAACGAAGGCATGCGGTACTTTATTGCCGATCCGAAGATACCCCGCCAAAGCATTGTTAAACTAAAAACAAAATACCCCAGAGCGCGGGTGATTATTTATAATCCAGATGAAATGGTGGCCGTCAGGATTGAAGCACAGGAATTCGACAAAGGAGTGCCCAAAAATAAACGCGCAGTAGATTTTGTCGAACGGGAAGAAGCGTTTTTACTGGCCCAAAATCCCGTATTTGCTGCCCGGGTTTACCTGCGAAAAACAGAATGGCGGCGGATGTTTTCCCTCCCTTTATTTGGTCGTCTGTTGCCTGAAGAGGTGAATACCATACTGACGTTTCTGGACACTATGATCCGTAACGCTGAAAAAGTCGATGAGCTGGCAAAAAATATCGATGCCCTCAAAGATCTGGCAGATTTTTATACCGGCTTGTCACATGTGTTCCATTTTGAGATGCCGCCAGTTACCCGCTGGCGAGATGAACATGAAAACCAAAAGCGCCAAAACCTGCAACACCTTATTCTGGCTGTTGAAGCCCAGTCACGCTTCTGGCAAAAAGAAGAGCCGGGCAAAAAAGCCCAATTCCTAGAAGATGCTCTGAAGATCCTGAAAAAACAAGAAGCGTATCTCGAAAATTAAGCTCCCTTGTCTCATTTTTAAGCAAAGGGGGGACTTAAAGCCACTAACCCGCGAATAAATCCCCATTATGTCGCATAAATTGTGCACCTATTGTATAAAAAATAAGCAATTTTTTTGTTGACAGCTCTTTGCTGGCGGTTAAAAAGTGCTTAGAAATGAGCATTTGGGCTAAAATTCGCAAGGGGGTGCTGGTTGCGGCTATGGTCGTAACAGGCGCTCTCTATGCCCAGACCTCCCCTGGTGGTACTTTATCGACGTCAGTTAAAGATTGCCAGACAAAAAAAAATAGTACTCTGCTACTCCAGGCTAAAGCAGGGGAGCGTCCCGCTTTGGCGCAAGGTAAAGACGGAGCTGGATTGTCGGCCATACCTGTGGTTTCACTTGCAAGTACGGCTAAAGAGGATAACCGAGTAAACAAACCTGCAAGAAAAGAGGGTAGGGGCACTGCTTACAGAAAAGAGGCTCAATCCCCGGTGGTGCGTTGGCAGGGCAATCAAGCCCCAGAGAAAAAATATGACGTATTGCACACGGGAACCAATGCCACAATAAAAACCAACCCAGGTATGGCCGCCATAGGACTGCGACCTTCCGCAAAGGAAGTATCTCCAAACACGGAAAAAGACTTTATTTTCCGCAAAAGCACTCCGGACCGCCAAGCTTATAGAGGCCAATTTCCCACAGGCAGGGGTTCTGCTTATTTAAAGAGTGCCATCCCCCCCTTAGTGGCTAATTTCAAAGGATCAAAAACATTTTATTTAACAAAAGAAGGCCTGCGCTATGGTTTGCCTCCACTTACCTTTACCTTCGGATGCCCGACAGATAGCAGGATGCAGAAGCCCGGGGGGTGCTCTCACCAGGCCAGCAGACAAGAACTTAGGCACGAACGCTCTGCTGCCAACTATGGTTTGCCCCCAAAGCAGAGTGATCACGGGACAGTTGGGCTATTCGTGAACTATCTGGCAGGTTTTAGCAAGGTGCAGAACAACTTTTCAGACAAAAGTTTTGTGTGGACAATTCCAGATAGTTTAGGTAGAGGATATCGCGCTTTTCTAGACAGTATAACAACCAGCCCCATAATAAGTGTTGTGCTGCTGCCCCGGTCGTCTGGTACCTTTTTCAGATACCCGCAAGCCTGTTAAATTTCGGTGGACTGGCTGAAATCCAGCCATAACCATACCCCTGTGAATTTTCTCGATGAAGCTCAATGGGTAGCCGTGGATACGGAAACAACTGGCCTTAACCCTTACAAGCATGAACTTATCGAGATTGGAGCTGTGAGATTCAGCCTCAAGGGATTAGCCGAACGATTTCAGGTGTTAATTAAACCCCGGGGGAAGTTTGATCCGCGCGCCCGAGCGGTAAACTTGATTAGCAATGAAGAGCTTGAAAAAAGTGGGATCCCCCTCCAAGAAGCTTTACCAAAATTTTTTGATTTTATCCAAGAGGATAGCCTGGTGTTCCACAATGCCCCCTTTGACCTTTCTTTTATCGTGACCGCTGCGAATACCATTGGTTATCCGCTGCCTGCAAATACCTATTATGACAATTTACACTTGTCGCGAGTGCATTTTTCAGAGCGTAAATCCCATGCGCTAGCAGCTCTCAGGGGCATATTCAATATTGAGACCGGGCAGGCTCATCGGGCTTTAGCCGATGCCGAAGCAACCGCATTAATTTTTCTCGCATCTTTGAAAGAGAAGGGGCAACAAATTACTTCCAAAAAGAAATTTCAAAAATTTATGAAAATTAGCCGACGGTTGGATCGCTTTAAGGTACGCCTGCCGAAAAATTTTGAAGAGATCCAAAAGTATTTTGACCGCAGGATAAAGACAGGGGAGCTCTTTAAGGTGCAGTATTCTGATAAAGAAGGGCGGCAGCACCTTCATTTAGTCAAAGCGAAAGAGCTGATGGTATTTAACCAGAATAT
Source organism: uncultured bacterium (assembly GCA_938038265.1). Lineage (GTDB taxonomy): Bacteria > Spirochaetota > Leptospiria > Turneriellales > Turneriellaceae > CALHRC01. Next base: position 1,247 of record CALHRC010000134.1, on the reverse strand, counting down.
TTTCTTAAAAGTTGAAGTCCAGACAGAAAACCGTGAAATTTTAGTTCCCATTGCGCAGAGTATTTTTTTTGATAACGAAATAGGCACAATCCAATTTCTTAGCACAGAAAGATGAAACAATGCTACACAACAAATTGCCGCCAATATTTAAGCCAATTTTTTAGCAATCTCGTTATAGTCGGCAATCGTCGCTTCCAAATAATTGGCAAATCTTTTTCTTTCATTTTTTAGCGCCAATAAGATAGCACCATTGGCGCCATCTTTTTTGCTAAGTTTGGCGGCAGCAAGGGGCAAAGAGTAGGCAACCACAGTTAGCCCAGAAAGCACATCTGCCAATAAATTGGCATCCCCGCAAAGAATGATTGATTTTAGGCAGGTCTGCCAATCTTTGAGCATTTTTTCCGCGCTGGAAACCGCGAGGGTTGCTGCGGCGCTTGCGAACCACCTTTTCAGGGCTGGTTGAGGGGTTAGCAATTCTTCAGTCCCAGTAGCAACCAATAAAACAAGTCTTTGTCGCTCAAATTCTGTCATTTTGGGGTAACAGGCTCCTGCTTTAGGGGGCAGGGCAACCCCCTCTAATAATTGGTTTGCTTCTTTCATGGCGCGATAACGGGTAACCTTCTGCCCTTGCTTATGGCGCCCCAGGAGCACCCCGGCAAACGCAATTGCCCAGACATCCTTTTCTAATGCAAATTTTTTCATAATAGAATATTCTATAACGAGCACCTGCAGTAAAGAGCTTTTTGCCTCGCGAGTTTCTGAGGGTGTGTTAAGTATTATATAAATAATATTCTATAAAGATTTTAATTGTGCGCGCTATTTTCATTTACCCCGGGGGATTATGTCACACCCGGAAGAGGTTGCCAGTCTAACAGGCAGTAAGCGCCGTATCTTCTCGGGGCATGGATTTCCATAGCAGCTGTTCTGTTGGGCTTGTTAGTTACTAAAAAGTACATTATGTCACATTCTTGCTGGCCATCATCATAGATTTTCATTTTGCTGGTGTGGAAATCCCCATCCTGCCTATCCGACAGGGAGCCCTTGGTCCGACATTTTGTGTCGGACGGCTATTTAGCGTAAGCTGCCAAGGACGTGCGATAGGTTATGTTTTTTTGTTCAGGAATTCCTGAACAAAGTAGAGCCGGGGGGAGCGCAGGACAAACAGGCGGCGGTCAGGTTTGAGCGATGAGCGAAAACCGGCGCCCGATAAGGGCGGATCGCCGCCGGTGCCCGCGCTTTGCGCGGGC
>CALHRC010000133.1 GCA_938038265.1 uncultured bacterium | reverse complement strand
AAACGGCAAGCCCGGCAGCAGGGTTGAGCGCGATGGCGCGAAACCCGGTGGCCTTGAAGGCCAGCTGCCGGGCGGTGCTTGCATGCCGGTTGAGGCGCGGGGGGCGGAGCGCCCCCGTAACCAAAAGATTTTTGCTTGCCTGTTTCTATGACCCCTGCAGCTTATCATCCATGATAAAATTTGTAATACAAACCTATACCGCTATTATATGTTTTGTTATGTTATTTTTCTCTTCTTGCCAGAGAACCGTGATCCTGCAATTCAGCACCGGTGGCGAATTACAACAACATGAAAAAGAAATTATCCGTGAATTTGAAGAGAAAAATCCCCATATTAAAATTAGACCGGTAAAGCTACCGGCTTTTTCGATGAGCCAGCATGATTCTTATGTAACTTATCTATCGGGTGGTGAAGGCAGTGTGGATGTCTTTGCCATTGATGTAATCTGGCTGGCCGAGTTTGCTGAATCCGGGTGGATAGCTCCCCTTGATGAGTATTTCAACCCAACGGAACGGGACATATATTTGCCGATGTTATTAAAAGCGGGCATTTACAACAATAAGCTATATGGCATACCCGGTGTAGCGGATATCGGACTTCTGTATTTAAATACCAAGTTGCTGGCAGGATGGCCAGACAAAGAGCCGGCAGCAAGTTCCTGGGAAGCGATTTTTTCGGTAAGAACCCCAAGCCGGAGCTATCCCCTTGCGTTGCAGGCGGCGGCCTCTGAAAGTCTCATCTGCAACCTGCTGGAATTTTTTCCGGCAGAGGTTGATCTAAAAGATGATTTACTTGAATCGTTGACGACCCAGCAGACTGCCTGGCTGGCTGCCTTGGAGCGCTACAAAAAAGCGGTTCTGCTAACTAAGGGGCTGGCGCTGTCCCAGGCTGAAAATGAAAGTGGCAGGTTATTTCTGGAGAATAAAGCTGTGTTTTTGCGCAACTGGCCTTATTTTCTGGGTTTATTGCGGGAGCAGAAAAAAAAGCTCAATGAAGATTTCAGGATATATCCGCTGCCCGAGCGCCCAACCATAGGGGGCTGGTATCTGGTGATTAACCGCAATTCTCCTTATAAAGAAGAAGCGGCCTTGTTTCTGAAATATATTACTGGCGAAGAGGTGCAGCGGCGCAATCTAACGGAGCGCTATGCCCGCGGGGAGAGTGCTGGTCTGCCCAGTGCCACTGCCCTTTACCGTGATACTAAGCTGCAGCAGGATTTCCCTGAACTCAAAATGATTTTACTTTCTCTGGAAAAGGCGCGCGCCCGGTTTATCTCTCCCGACTACTACGAACACAGTCGCCTGTTGGTACGCGAAGTACACTCTTATTTGAAATCGCGCCACAGTGCTGCTGAAACGATCAAAAAAATAAGCGCACAACTCAAGGCAATCCAATGAAGAGGCAGAAAACCTATGAAATTACGTAACCTGATTCTAAATCTGAAAATTAGGCAGAAAATATTTTATCCTGCTTTTTTGATATCGATTTTTCTAATTGTGTTATTCAGCTCGACATTTCTTTATGTCATCCACGTTGTTTTTGAGAAAGAGGCACGCAACAATCTCATGACTTTGGCAAGCACCATGGGGATGTTGCTTTCCATTCATTCCCGTAATGAAGACAGCCTGGGAGAATTTACCCAAGAGCGGCAGAGAGCGCTGCTGGTGTCACTTTTAGAGCCAGCTAAAATGAAAAAGGAATTTATTTATTTAGCGCTGTTTGACCGTCACGGTAAACTTATCGAGCGCTACAGCGCCGAAAACAGACCAACTAACAAAATTGAAGAAGAAAACCGCAGCCGGGTGGATCGCATCCGCCGGCAACGGGTTACCTTTGCCGAGAAAGATAATAACCAGATGGTCTTTGTCACGCCGATTTATCTTTCGGGAATTTTTGAGGCGATTTTAATTGGTTCCGTCTCAACCACGGATTTAGACAATAAACTCAACCTCGTCATTATCATTACCTTGAGTGTATCTGCCATAATTCTGCTATTTTCTGCCATTTTACTCCGGCGTCTGGCAAACTCCATTTCCTCGCCGGTCAGTATCTTGCGTGATGCGGCTGACGATCTGCGCGAACGAAGGTTTGATACTGGTTTTGAAAAGCTGGAGCGGCGCCGCTGGGGTAAGGATGAGCTAGGTTTTCTTAAAGAAAGTTTTAGGTATATGGGCGAAAACCTAAAAGCCGTACTTGAACGGTTAGAAGACAAGATTGCTCTAGTCAATGCAGACCTAAAAGCTGCTCACGAAGAATTGCAGAAATCACATGACATCCTGCAAACCAAACAAAAACTTATGGAAAGAGAACTCGCCTTTGCCAGAGAGATACAGGAAAAACTGCTGCCGCCCCTGCCTAAACTTGCCAATATAGAGCTGGGAGCTAAAATGCACGCGGCTGCTTCGGTGGGTGGTGATTTTTATTCTATTAAAATGGATCGCGAAAAAAATTTTACTGTAATTATTGGGGATGTATCGGGACATGGGGTGCCCTCGGCGCTGATTATGGTGTTAATGCGCGAAGCATTTCTGCGCTACAGCGCCTCGGGTATTTTGCCCCAGCAGGTTCTCGGCTACATGAACAAAGTAGCCCGTGCTGATTTTTCCCCTGAAATGTTTACCACGGCCTTTATTGCTCGTTTCGAACCGGCACACCGTAAGCTAATTTATGCCAACGCCGGCCACAACTTGCCCGTTCTGGTAAAAGCTACCGCAGCGCATGACTTAGATACCTCTGGCTTCGCGCTGGGTATTTCCGAAGATGGCAATTACGGCCAGTCAGAAATTAGCATTGATAGTGGGGATATATTGTTTCTCTATACAGATGGTTTAGCCGAACTGCGGCATAGACGCGACGGTCATTTTCTGGGCACCGATAAAATTAAAAATTACCTACTGGCAAATTACCGCAAACCTGTTAGAGAACTTGTGGCAGGCATTGAGCAGATAATGCGCGATCATGGCGATGAGCCACCCTATGACGATGATGCCACTTATTTTATAATGAAATTTTTATAATGTCGTGTATATCTTTCACAAAATAGCGGGATAATATACCCGCCGCCCTTAATTTGAATTTGAGCGTTTCTACCAGGAAAAACATTTGACGCTGCCCATCTTTTCCGAAATACTATTCCCATGAAGAAATTAGCCTTTCTCCCCATTTTTGCCATCCTGTTGATTGCCTGTTCACCAAAGACCGAACCGGTGCTGGTTATCAAGACAGTCAGCGCCACCACGCAGCTCAATGCTAATGAACGCCCCGTTGATTTCAGTCCCTTTTATCTCTTTGACGGCAATGGCGCCACTTCATGGTGCGAAGGTGAAGAAAAAAACGGCGACAACAGCAAAGTGATTATTCGTCTTCATAAGCCCGTTCAGTTCAACCGCATCTGGTTGCAGAACGGCTTTAAGAGCGCGGTAACTAAAATTGAAAAAAACGTTTCAGTACCTGATGACAAAACTTCTCTGCTAAATTACAAGTCCCGCGCGGCGGCCCGGGCGCTGCGTGTCAGCGTAAAGCTAAACGGCAAGGCGAAAGGTGAATTACTCGTCAAAGATATCCCCGACCAGCCGACAAGCACCCTTGAGTTGGCTGAAATCCTGCTGGGTGATGAAATTACCATCCAGCTGGCAGATTTTCATCTTGATGGTCGCGGCTATAACAAAAACGACACCTGTCTGACAGATATTGTGATTGGTCTCAATGACAAAAAAGGGGGGGATGTAAAATTCCCCACCAAGTTTTTCTATAAAGACGGCATTGAAAAAGACTGGAAAGATTACTACACACTCGTACTCGAAGAAGATTACCGTTACCTATCAAATAACGCGGTGTTTGCCCGCTGCATCAGCCAGTTAACCGACTGCCAAGGTTATACGCGCACTTCTTATGAGATCGTAAGTGGCAACCCATTTCAGTTTATCTGGCTGCGCCCTGATGTGGGCATGCCGCCGACGGGTGCGGTGCTCTTTCAGGAAGAATTCAGTGGCGAAGACGGCGACAGCTCTTTTAAGTTTTACCGCCTGCGCCCTGAAATGCACACCGTTGAGACCGGACTTTATTATGACGTATTAGAGCCGGCAGGTGAAGAGCCTGTCGGGCGGCTGGCGATCCGCTGGGTCAAAAACACGGATCTGAAATTACATGAATTGGCCGATGACCCCAGCAAGACCAAGCACCATTACCTAATAGAAGTAACCTCTGAGCCGTTAGGTAAAGAACCCGTTAGGGTGCACTATATTCTGTCTAAAGCAAAATAATTATAGAGCTGGCTATCCCGCTTGGTTTTGCACAAAATTAGCCCTACTGGGCATTTACAATATATATTGTCGTAAACGATGTTTAGTGTTGGCCAAATGTGCAAACTCAACAAACCGCCCCACATCTTCGAGGGCATTATCATCATGCCGGGACAGTCCGTGCAGATACAAAAGATTAACGAAGATGGTACTTATGACCTACTTTTTTATGACAAGGAACAGATGCCGCATACCATGCCTTCCGTGAGCGGTGAGTTTATTTCCGAATAAAGGTCAAACAGCCACAACTGCCGAAAAGCGCAAGAAGTAGCTGTACTGCCGTTGCACCACAACCTCTCAGGAATGACGCATTTTGTCGCCAGCTTTGTAGTCGTTAAGAGACGGCAATAGTGTGGCTGGTCGGTAACCACCCAACTATTCCCAAGGGGTAAGCTGCTTTGCTTAACCTGCCTTTAAGTGCTTATTCTAAAAAAAACAACTCGTGGCAGTTCAAGGTTTTTAGTTACTAAAACCTTGCATTATGTCACATTACTGATGGGGAATTCCCCATCAAGCACCGTCCGACAGAACGGTGTCGGATAAGGCCTTTGCCGGACCGCAAAGGGGGGCATGGATGGGTTTTTCCCCATCTGTTCAGGAATTCTAAGAACAAGGCAGGCCACCCCCTTACCGGGGCTTGTTAGTTACTAAAAAGCTGAATTATGTCGCCTGGGCGATGGTTTTTTGATGGGGAATTCCCCATCTGGTATGGAAATCCATAGTACAGTTACGGAATTCCTGAACGTGGCTTTCCTTGATTTGGTATGGAATTCCATACCACTGTTCAGGAATTCTAAGAACAGAGGAAAAGTCGGGGTAGCTAAAGGCCGGACAGGCTCCAGCAAGGGGGCTTAAGTCCCCTTTTGAACCTCAGCATAGTTGTTATCAAACCCGCAAATACGAAGGATGGATGGCTTGACAGGGCATGTCGGCCTAAAAGCCTGAATATAATGTGTGGCATTGTGGGCTATATCGGCCCGAAATCAGTTGATTCTGTGCTAATCGTCGGTCTGCAGAAGCTGGAATATCGTGGTTATGATTCTGCTGGAATTGCGATAGTAAACCGCAAAGAACTGACTACCGCCAAAGAGAAAGGCCGGATCGTTGATCTTGAAAACAGGTTGAGAACTCTGAAGATAGATGGCCATGTGGGAATCGGTCACACCCGCTGGGCTACCCATGGCGAACCATCCCGGCGCAATGCTCACCCTCACACCAATAAGGCCGGCAGTATTGCGGTGGTTCACAATGGCATCATCGAGAATTATGCCGAACTAAAAAATGAGCTTAAACGCAAAGGCTACCTTTTTGAATCTGATACCGACACCGAAGTTATCCCTCATCTGATCGACAATTACCTTAAAGAAGGTAAGAAGCTCGAACAGGCTTTCATGGAGACCTTGGGCCGTCTGGAAGGGAAATATGCAGTCGCTCTGGTCAGCGAGATTGAGCCCGAACGGATTTATTTTGCCCGCAATGGGGCACCGCTTATTATTGCCCAGGGTGAGCATGCTGGAAAACCAGAATACTTTGTAGCGTCGGATGTACCTGCTTTTGTACCTCTAGCCAAAACAGCTTACCACTTACATGACCGCGAATGGGGCTATATCCAAGGCGGATTTCATCTGTTCAGCTATGAGGGGGCCAAGTTGGCACCACATTTTGAACCTGTTACCATCCTGGCGTCAGAAATTGAAAAAGGCGATTATGAACATTACATGCTCAAAGAAATCTATGAGCAGCCGGAAGTTGCCAAGCGCATCATTGCCCGCCGGTTGAAAGAAGGCAATGTTCTGTCGTTTGAAGAATTGCGTATGCCACGGGATTTTCTCAGTCGTCTCGGTAAAATAGTAATCCAGGCCTGCGGTACCTCGCTCAATGCTGGGATGGTCGCTAAACTACATATTGAGCAGTTTGCTCATATTGAGACTGTGGCAGATTATTCGTCTGAATTTCGCTACCGCAATCCGGTGGTGGGTGGGGATACACTTGTCGTGGGAATTTCACAATCAGGAGAAACTGCCGATACCCTTGCGGGCATACACGAGGCCAAAGCGAAATTCATCAAAGTTCTTTCGTTTGTCAACAACCTCAACTCTACCATTGCCCGCGAGTCGGATGGTATCATTGACCTGATGGCCGGTCCGGAAATTGGGGTTGCGTCCACCAAAGCTTATACCGCCCAACTATTGAATCTATACCTATTCTCTCTTTACATGGGAGACATCCGCTGGAAACTATCTGATGAGCAGAAAGCCGAAATTATGCGTGAAATCCGCCGGCTGCCAGAACTAATGCAGCAGGTACTAAACAATCTTGATCCCATAAAAAAAGTCGCCGAATTCATTAAAGACAAAAACAGTGTCTTGTTCTTAGGGCGCACCTTCAATTACCCCACTGCCCTTGAGGGTGCTCTCAAATTAAAAGAAATTTCATACATCCACGCTGAAGGGTATGCGGCAGGTGAATTTAAGCACGGACCAATTGCGTTGGTCTCGGAAAACGTTCCGGTAATTGTCGTAGCGCCCCAGGGCGATATGCGCACCAAGATGATATCGAACCTGCAAGAAGTAAAAGCCCGTCAAGGAAAAATTATATCGGTCATAACGCGGGGTGATGATGAAATTAGAGAACTTTCTGATTATGTGGTTGACATACCACCGACATCTGAGCACCTGTCACCACTCATTTCTGTACTGCCATTGCAGTTGATCGCATACTATACTGCAGTCTATCGCGGTTGCGATGTTGATAAGCCGCGTAACTTAGCGAAATCGGTTACTGTTGAATAACAAAATACAGGGGGGGATATATGACCATAAAACAAGTGTTACCTGTGCTTACGCTGGTAATAGCATCTTTAGCCTGTGGCGCAAAAAAAAGTGAAGTTGTGATAGAAAATGTCGTCGCGCGCAAGCCACCGACTGGCACCAATATTACAGCAGTTTTTCTGACGCTGAAAAATAATACGGGTATGGACATTGCGTTGGTTGGCGCCCACAGTGATGTGGCAAACGTCACCGAAGTGCATGAGTCCTATAACGATAATGGTATAGCTCGCATGCGCCGCTTAGAACAAATTCCCATTCGCGCGGGTGGTGAACTGGTAATGCAGCCGGGTGGTTTTCATATCATGCTGATTGACCTGAAGCGAGAACTGCTAGAAAATGAACAAATTCCTCTTAAGCTTTCTTTCTCTGGTTACAGAACGATAACTGTGCCAGCCACGGTAAAAACCATGGGGGGGATGGCTCATCACTGATGGGGCGCTGCAGTTTCATCTTCTTATTACTGCTCATAGCCATTATAACAGCCTGCCGCAAACCGACGGAGTTCCGCGATTATAAATTAGATGGAGAGTTTTCGTTATTAGAAGCCGGCAGCGGCAAATACCTAACACGCAAGCAACTGCCGCTTCCGGCTCTCCTGTTTGTTGGTTATACATCCTGCCCGGATGTTTGCCCACTGGCGCTTAGTAAACTTCAAGCAGTTTTTAACGCCGCTCCTGAGCTTCGTGAAAAAATACATATCATATTTTTGTCAGTTGATCCGAAACGTGACACCCCGGAACGTCTGAAGTCGTATCTGGCGCATTTTAAGTTGCCGGCAATCGGCCTTACGGGAAAAACTGAAGAAATTGACCAGGCGGTGCGTGTTTTAGCGGCCCACTATGAAATTTCAGAAGATAAATCGGCAGCAGGCCCGATTATTGATCACAGCTCTTATGTCTATTTACTGGATCGTGCGGCGAAAGTGCGCTTTCTTTTTCGCCATAACGAAGAGACAAATTTTATGGTGCAGGTTCTAAAGGATTTCTTACAGCTGAAAGAATAACCTCTTAAACACCGACTTGTTCAGAATACGAATAATTATTCAGTCAAGAAAAAATTTTTTTTCTTCAGATGTCGGCAGGCGGCAAGTTTCCTTTTTTCCAAACCAGCGGTAGCGGTTGTGGGCAATGAGATCATAGAGTGGGTCGCGCAAAAAACGGGGGATTACATAGCCAATTTTCAGAATCTTATATGGCCAAGGCAGATAATTCACAAGGCGCAGGGCTGCTGTACTGCGGCTGTAGATTTTTCCGGTATCATATAATATAACTGAATCGGGCAGCTCTAAAAATTGCTTTGATAGCAGTCGCCGGGCGGTGTTTCCTTGCAGGGGGGCATAACGTAACAGTCCACTTTTGTCATGTCGGATCAAGAAATCCACACTGGCATTGCACAGATTGCAGACGCCGTCAAAAAACACGATAGGGTGTTCAGGTTTTTTCATTGAGAATTTGAATTACTTTTCCGTGCAAGCCAGGCACCGCCGCGACGATGCTGTTTGCCGTTACCGGATTAGCGCCTTGGTAATCGGTGATACATCCCCCCGCGCCGCGAATTATGGGAATGAGAGCCATGAGATCCCAGGTATTTAAGATTGGATCAACCATGATATGGGCCTGACCCGTAGCGATTAGAAAGTAACCATAGGCATCTCCCCAGGTGCGGGTGAAGCGGGTCTGTTTCATTAGGGAATGAAATCCAGCCCAGCTCTGGTGTTCTTCAACATGCAGGATATCCGTCACTAGAGTTACGGCTTTTTTTAATTCTGAGGTATCGCGGATTTTTACTGGCTTCTCGTTCCACAGGCAGACTTGGTTGTCACCAATTAGTAGGTCTTTCAATACCGGCTGGTGGATAATTCCGAGTACTGGTTGTTCTTTATGGGCTAGCGCGATTAGGGTAGCGAAGGTAGGTGTGCCACAGATAAAACTTTTCGTGCCATCGATTGGGTCAAGCACCCATTTGAATTCAGCAGTTTCATTATAGCTGCCGAATTCTTCTCCGACAATACCATGTTCTGGGTAACGTTTCATGATCAGCTTGCGCATAATTTCTTCAGCTCCTCGATCTGCTACGGTTACGGGGGATGCATCCGCTTTATCATCGACTGCAATCTCGGTGCGAAAATAGCGCAGTATGAGGTCGCCGGAGGCTTTGGCCAGTTCGCGGGCAAAGGATCCGAATTCAGAGAGGTAGTTCATACAGACTTATCGAAGTCACGGGGCAGGCAGTCAAGCTATGAGCCGCGGATTTTGATAGGTTTTTCCCCATCTATACCCACCCCGAGGGGCAGTAACCACCCAAGCAATCCCTGTTCAGGTATTCTAAGAACTTAGATGGGGAATTCCCCATCAGGAAGCATTCCTATAGGAAACAAAAAGTCCGACAAGGCCAGAATTCGGTTTGGAGGTTACGAGGGGCATAAATTAAAAAAAAATCCTGCCAGATAAAAATTTTTTCATTTGAAACGCAAATTTTCTGTATTTCGCTGGGTATATATAAGTATAGGAGACAGAAGAAGCATGAGATACCACGGCGAAAGTAATCCATACAACGTTGAAGCATTATGGGAGGTGCGTTTGCGACCAGAGATATTAGAACAGATTCAAATTGCAGCAAGAAAATATGGCAAGACTATGTCTTGGGTAGTGCGATTTTGCGTATTTGAATTATTTAGAACAGAACAGAATATTCAAAAAATGCATGAAATGGCCGATATGTTGCGCGAGAAAAACCAGATAACGCCAATGCGATCTAGTGAACTTCATCGAATGAGGGTGTGTCTTTATGGTGATGATGAACGCATCTTTCTTGAGTTGAAATATCGCTATCGACTTACTACCACGATGTTAGTGAGGATTGCTCTGGTACTGTACCTAAGTCAGTTGCTGAAGGCACTCGTTTCTCCAAGGGATTTCTTCTATTGCGGGCTAAAGTATTTCAAGCGCACCAAAATTCGTTATTCCGTAAAGTCTGGATATCCTATTGTGGATTTTCACTTTAAGCAATTCTTTTCGCGGGAGGATTTTTGGAACATTCCCGATGGGCCAATACCTGAATGGTTGGAGCATTGATGGGGAAAATCCTATCAAAGCACGGTTCACCGAGAACTTCCCTGCTTGATAGAATGAAAATACATCAATTTTAGGGCAACATGTCCAAGTTAAAAGGAGGCAGACCCAGATAATGAGGCGTCCCCGTTTCCTCCTCCAAAGTATTGATATCAAAAATCCGCACGCCCGGTCTATGGTAATTGCGATCGGCCACATATAGCTTTGGGCTGTGCAACAGCATATCGGCAAAAAATCCACTCATGTTCTGCGAACTAGCTAAAGTAGCCAAGATATTTTTTGTCACAGGGTCAAAAGCTTTTATGCGGGTAATAAAAGAATTATTTTGCGTTAATAAAAACCCCAACGAGCTACTCACCAAAAGACAGTCGGTGACTTCTTCACCTAATTCCGTTTCGCTAATCAGCACAGAAAAAGCCTCTGTCGTTAAGTTAAATTCTACAACACCACCATCCAATTGGTAATTGACACCAAAAAAAGCCGGCGCTGCCATAATGAGTGAGTCGCGAAAATCATGGTAGCGCAGACGTGAAATAGGGTTAGATAAGGGGATGGTAAAACTATCGACAACGCTGCGACTAAACGGGTTAATTTTAAGTAACAAACTGTCACCTGACGGCGGCCAGATCCCCGCACCATGACGGTTAAGACGCTGTAAAACTACATAGAGAAAACCGTTGCTATGGTAATAGAGCGAAGACATTTCAGGCAAACCATCCGCATCGGAATAGGCAGCTAACGATAGGCGTCCGACAATCTTACCTTGGCGGTAATTTACAAAAAGCAAATCGGTAGCGTCATAGAGACTTATGGCTGCTAAATCAGATGAGACAAAAGCAATGTCATGGGGATTGCTGCGCCGCCCTAAACTCAACTCATATTCCCTGAGGTAGCCAGCGGTAGGTTTAATGCGCGTGAGATTATCAGCGCCGAGTCGGTTGATAACATAAAGTTCCCCTTCATGTTCCCGCAAAACAGCGTCACTGTGTACCGGCAGAATGTCTTGGTACAAGCGGCTGCCATCTGGCGCCATTGCAGAGACAAAACCAGTAACAAAATCTGTAGTAATTGCCACTATCAGGTTATTGGGTGGCACGTTGGGTTTTTTGGGTAGTGGTAAATCCGCACAATGAGTACATAAAAACAAAAAAAACAAAACAAATAAAGGGGGGATGTAATCTCTTGTCTTAAAATAGCTATATATTTTAATAAAATGAAATAGTTTCATAAACCCTCCCAAATTCTCTGGTAGCGGATTTCATGTACCCGCCCCGGTAAGGGATAACCTAAAACATCTGTTTGAACTTCATTGGTTATATTGCGCATGGTGTAGGATAGCTGTTGTCGGTTATTGCCTTCTAAAAACCAAATGAGGCCACCAAAAAAGCGGATTCTCTCTTGCAGAAAAAAATAATAAGAATTATAGCGATCGCGAAAATTGCGCCCCATATAATCAAGACCGGCAAACAAACGCAGAAAACGATTGCCGCCCTCGCTAAACGCATAGGCTTTATGCCGTGGGCGATAAGGTAAATATTTGCCATAGTAATAAGGCAATTGCCCCCACTCACGGGCCTCTAAGTATTGGTAGCGCAAATTGAAACTCACATAACGGCGGTAAGCTATTCGCAGATCACTTTCTATTCCTTCTAATTGCACTAACCCTGCGTTGACGGCCACCATGGTCTGCTGTGAATTGGCAATAAAAATAATCATATTTTCACTAGCAGTCAGAAAATAATTTGCAACTAATGCACAAGATAAAAAACCGCAAGTAAATTCTCCTTGAAGGCCTGCTGAATTTGTCAGCGATTGTTCACGTTTTAAGTTACCTGCCGGCAGCAAAGTGGCGCCATCGCCGTAATTTTCCGCTAAGGTAGGAAAGCGACCACTGCGATAAACCGCCGCAAAAATTTCAAATTTAGTATTTGGGTTATCCCATAGGCTAAAAGGGAAAAATCCTAAATGAGCACTTAAATTTTCTTGAATGCCAAATATTTTTTCAAAATTTATTAAATTATTTCTCTCTATCTGGGGGATATCTTGCAGTACATGGGCTTTAGCCGATAGTAGCAAGCGAAAATAATCTTTCCATGGGCGAATGTCCATAGCGCTGCCTAAATCTGTCTCAATGCGATTGGCAAAACTTTCTTTATTTTGCCATATTTGATTAAGCCTGAAAGACAAATCATTGCGCCAAAAAATAAAATTGCTAAAGTATTGCCAACTACTTGCTGCCCCACCGCTGAAGGTTAAGCGCTGGTTTTCTTTGAGACCCGTGGCTAATTCATATTGCGGGTCAAAAAGACTTTGGTTTTGCACTAAAGAGAACAGTTGATTTTGCAAAACCATATTGTCTCCCAAAGGGGTTAGGTGAATTATATTGAGTAATCCCCGCTGGTTATGTAACCTTGCGTGTTCACTACTAACACCAATTGGGCCGGGTAAGCCTCTCTCTTTGGCAAATACATCCCCTAAAATAGAAATTTTATGTGAATGTATTGTCTTTTGATAATATCCTGTATATCCCCCTTGAAAAAAATCTTCGTTTTGGCGCGTTTGCCACGTATCATCTTGTTTGTTTAAAAAAGCAGTGCCGGCATTATCTTGGTAGCGGTAGCGATTTTCACTGCCAGCAATTTCAGCATAGTGAAATTGCCCATTTAACTGTACTCCCGCTCCCATCAAGCCACCCCCTAAGGTATGCAGGGCTGAATTAAGCCAAATTTTTTTTTGGGGGGATGGCTCCCTTAAGCGCAAGTGAATAGCTCCTGCTGCAAAACTGCCCGGCAAGTGCAGTGGGCTTGCGGTGGGATAAAGCTCTAATTCTTGAAATAAAAAAACCGGTAAATTTTCTAAGTTAAAACCACCGCCATAAATATCATTTAAGGGTATGCCTTCTAAATAGACACCGGCATTTTCAGGATTTTGCCCACGCAAATACAAAGAGCTGTGGGTGCCGGGTGGGCCAAAGCGATTTACATACACACTACTTTGCCGCGCCAGCACTTCAGCAATATTGGCAGCAGTGGTATTTTCTACACTTTCTAAATTTACTTTTACTGCTAATGCGTCAGGGCCGTGTTGCGTTTTTTTACTGGTGACAATAATTTCATTTTCGGCACAAAGAGATCCCCCCAGTGCTATTAGCACTGGGGAAAGCAGACAAAACCAATTGACTACCGACACAGCAGCGGGCTATTCATTTTCTGCATAACGTGCCACAACTCCGTCAATATCGGGGCCATTAGAAACTGGATCTGTCACAAAAGGTGAGCCGGTGTTTGGATTGTTGCGCCGCGCCGCCGGTGTGAGGCGCAGGTAGGTAAAGCCATTGGTTTTCAGCTCATTGCGCAAGGCCGTGCTGCAGCCAGTATTAAATACATTGCTGTCAGAGAGATCCTCTAAGTCAAAAAAATCCCCCCCACCTAGATCACCTTCGCTGTTGTTGTTATCGTCTTGAAAAAGCTCAGCTAAAGTATAGTTGCGCGCGGGCACAGTAAAATTGTAATTAACCGGTGTTTTGCCCGCAAAGCGCAACCAATAGTCTGGGTTTTTGGAATATTTCGTCTCAGAAGTATTCGTATAGTCAGGGTTAAAGCCGCACCAATGGATATTGTCGTTAGAGACTTCTACAATGACGAGATCCATAAAACGGTTAGCTGAATTGCCGCTAATGTAAAAACCATTTTCATAGACAATAAAATCGGCCCCCGGGCCATTTTTTACCTTTTTGCCATTCCAGCGCAAGGTAAGGTGGGTACTGCTACCACCACAAGCCGTACCACTGGGATTGTCAAGCGAGAAGACATCGAAACTACCCCCACCCCAACCCTCACCCCGAATACCATTGACGGCATTGTTGCGGTCACAAATACCCGAACCAGTATGTCCCGGCGCTTCAACTACCTTATCTGCTAAATGAAAGTTAGGCTCTGGTGGCGGATTTTCCCCACCCAAAGGGTTTTGCCCCTGGGCTCTCTGGCTGGGTTCTTCGTGCTCAATTCGCGCGCAACCGGTAAGAAAGGTTAAAAGTAAAAGCCCCGTGATAAGGCTTAATCCAAATTTTTTCATTTTGGCCTCCTAAAAAGGCCCGCTCGACGCAATTATAGAAAAAATTTAACTGCGTTTTTTTGGCAGTAGATCTTATCCGCGGATCTCAACTGCACCAGAGTTCCCGACTTATTGCGCTGTTAAGGCAAAATACGGTTGCGGGCCAGCGGTGGATTCGCACCACACTTCCTCTGGCGCCTAAGTTTAGGCGCAATTTAAATATTACAAAAAATGACTCTTGCCGGCAAGCCTAAAATAAGGCGCCCCTTACGTTAGGGCAGGTCCTAAGCATCGGGATGGATAGTCAGCCAATAATTCTATATAACGTTATATAGAATTATTGGCTACCTTATGTTTTGTTCAGGAATTCCTGAACCGTGATGGGGAATTCCCTACCAGAGGGTATGGAAATCCATAACGGAAACCAGCTAGCAGGTGACATACTGCAAGGTTTTTAGTAACGAATAAGCCCCTGTGGTGGGGGAAGCTGGCTTTTGTTCAGGAATTCCTGAACTGTGATGGGGAATTCCCTACCAGAGGTGTGGCATAATGCGGCAAGGGACAATATATATTTGACAGATTGTTCTTGCATTACCCCCTGTCCCCCGAAATCCCATTGGGAGCGAGCAAAGAGCAGGGGAGCCAAAGTGGCTGAGATTCGCCTGAATGCGGGCGTAAACCCTTGAACCTGATCCGGTTAGTACCGGCGTAGGAAGTCTCTGTGAACTCTAGGTTTACCTGCTCGCATTCGCTCCTTTTTGGTAACTAACAAAAAGGAGAATTTAAATGACAAAACCCAATTTTGACATCCCCCCATTTGCTGAACGCTGCATAAAAGCCGCCGGCCCCGCCTGGCAAGCTTCGTTTAACCACCCCTTTGTTAGAGAGCTGGCCGCCGGCACTCTGGAAAGCGCGAAATTCCGTTTTTACCAAATGCACGACGCCAGGTATCTCGAAGCGTTTAGTGATGCCGCAGCGCTCATCTCTGTCAAATGTGTCGATCCATCCGACAAGTTATGGTTTATTGACTCCGCACGTCTGGCACTCGTTGTGGAAAGTGAGCTGCACGCGGGTTATGGTAAAACATTAGGCTATACTGCCGCCGATATCGCCGCGCTTGAACTGACCCTAAACAATGCCGCTTACCAGAACCACATGATTGCCGCTGCCCAGCGAGGCTCTTTGTTAGAGGCCGTGGCCGCGCTTACCCCTTGTCCCTGGCTTTACATTGACCTGGGCCAGCACCTGCTGCGCGAGCTGGGTACCATTCCTGACACGCACCCCTACGCCAACTGGCTGCGCATGTATTCCAACCCGCAATTCAATGACTATATGCAAAATTTATTACAGCGTCTGGAAAAATTTGCTGCTAGCGTGGATGAAGCCACCCGCGAAAGGGCGGTGTTGGCGTTCGTGATGAGTGCGCGTTACGAATACCTCTTCTGGGATGCTGCCTGGAACTTTCAGCAGTGGCCGGTGTGAAGCACTCCCTCTAAACAGATAAGCACCCCATCTTAAGTTGGAAATCCATAAATTAGGTGGGGGCTTCCCGCCCCCGGCTGTCCCCGTAGGGGACACAGACTATGGTATGGAATTCCATACCGGGAAAGTAAGGCAAACTACTCTTATGGGGGATGTTCAGGAATTCCTGAACAAAACCTATCGCCATGTGGGAGACTTGTTAGTTACTAAAAAATGGTACATTATGTCATACAGGGTCTTATCTATAACAATAGATAGCTCATAACCCCCAAAGGTGATGTGGAATTCCCCATCAGAAGTTGTGTTACGTTGGGGATTTAAAACCAGCGGGCGCAAACCGCTACGTCATTTTGTCTTTAGGAGCTACGCGGTACCCCCCTTTTCTGGGTACCATGGCGTTTGAGGGCGGTGAGCGTCCCGTGCTTATCGCAAAGATTTTATTGGCAAAGTCTTACGTTGGTGGTTCCAAGGGATGTAATTTTGCTTTACAAGCGAAAGCAGATTTATATACTTTACACATGAGTGGTTATAGTGGTTGGGAGAAATTTCGCAATGGGCAGCCATCCCCGGAGGTCAAGAACCTAACGGCTGTGAGGGCGAAAGTGCGGCAGGTGAAGAGAGCAATACCTAAAAACTTGGGGACGAAGCTATCCTCAAGTATTTCGCTGC
>CALHRC010000132.1 GCA_938038265.1 uncultured bacterium | reverse complement strand
TCATCGGCAGCGGCGGAAGCGCCCATGTCGAAGTCGGGTGCTGCGGCGGTATCCATTTCAAAGCCGCCGGCTAAGTCAGCTTCCGGGGGGCCGCTGTCCATATCCAAAGCGCTGGATTCTGATTCACCGGCAGGAGTTGCTCCAGTGCCCATGGAGAGCATGTCATCGAGACCTTCGATATCCCCTAAACCTGAAGTCTGTGGGGTCGGGGTTGTCAGGTTGTCAAGGTCACCTAAGTCATCGAGATCTTTGAATTTATCGAGATTAACTTTGGGGGCCGGGGGGCTGCTGTCGGGCAGAAAGGGCGAATCACTTTCTGCTTCCTCGGGTAAAGTTTCTGCGGGGGATATTTCATCTGCAGCAGCAAAATCTTCGGTTGGTTGCTCGCCGTCATCGGGAATGTCCACCTGGCCGGGGGCCCGGTTAAAAAATTGTGTGAGCTCTTTGATCTGCTCTAATTCCTCGGGAGAGTATTCTATAACTGGTGGCGCTTCTTTTGTCTCAACCATAATACGCCGCCGTATCGGGCAAGTTTAAGGGAACTTCTAAAGGAAACAGGCCTAATCCCCTACAAGGGCGCCAAGCTACTAACTCTATTTCAGAATATGCTTTAATCATGAGCCAATGGTTCCGATGGTATTATCGACACCTTCAGGCAACCTATAAAGTAAAGAGGAACCAAACGAATGAAAAACTCTGTATATCCTTCACGTCAACTGTTTTTTTATGTCACATTGTTGCTCTCTGGCCTGGTTGCCTCTCTTGCGGCGTTAGAGCCCGCTGCGGGGTTGACCGAAGATAACCTGCCCTTAGTTGGCGGTGAACGCGAAAATAAGAGAAAAACCTACCTTTACCACCAGATCCACTACTTGAGGGAAGCAGTCAGGCCACGTGCCATTGCCTATCTTGATGCCGCCCTGTACCGGGATCGTGGGGTGTATGGCCAGAATGGGATTTTGTTTACCATCAAGCAACCGGCTGCCCGGCAGGTGTTTTTCCTCTCAGATGCCGATAATTTTAAACCCCGCCTGATGACCCGAGGTAAACGGGGGGTCTGGTATTACCTCTATGCCCCGGAACCCTATGACAGCGTGGAGCCTCGCCGCAAACTGCGCTACAAGTTCCGGGTAGATGACCACTTTCAAGTCGATACCAGCCATGAGCAGCGTGAAGAAGATGGCGCGGGGGGATTTCTGTCGGTTTACTATCTTACCGAAGATGATTTGTCTGCTCGGCAGGGGGTTTTGGTGCTCAGGCAGTCCAATCGTTTTCAGAAAGAAGTTTTGTTCCGCCTTAGGGCCCCAGGGGCAGGTCGGGTGTCCTTAGTGGGCAACTTCAATAACTGGAACAGCGATCTAGATATATTTGCGAACGAGAGTCCGGGCGTTTTTGTGCTAAAAAAGACCTTGCCCCCCGGTGAATATACCTACCTATTTAAAGTAGATGGCGAGACAAAGTTGGATGTAGAGAACCATAACCTGCGCTACCATCCCGTGTTTGGTAAGGTAAGCTACTTTAAGGTTCCTTAAGGCCTATTAAAAGTTTTTTGGTTTGAAAAATCAATTTACAGACCCGACAAGACTGTCAAGTTTGCCTTGCCATGCAATTTGTGCGCGCTAAAATACTAATTTTTCTGTCGGTGATGGCGGCAATGTTCGTTCTGCAGAGCTGCTGTTCCATCGTGATTCCTCCGGTGACCCTGACCGGTAGTAAAACTGCCGTTGAACGGCAGATTATTGGCGACCAGCCTGAACTTGAAAAAGATGTCTGGATGGTGGCTTCGGCAAAAACAGCTTCGAGAGTGCCGCTGGAGTTTGAGCAAGAAGAAGTGCGCCGGCGGGTCGCTGTCGAAAACGCTAACGCCTATGAAGCGTTTGTGATTCTCGAAGGCTTTCAGAAAAAATTACAGCAGCTCAAAGCTGATCGCGTGGTTGGCGAAAATAACCAGGGCTTGGTGAGTAACCTGTTAGCTGAGAAAAATTATACCGTACCCGCCGCCATGTTGAAAAAATATGATGAACGAAATAAAGACGATCTCGATAAGGGGTTGGAATACCGTACCCTAGTGGAAACCGTAGAGCAGATTAACAAAGCGCGTACTTTGCTAGCCCGGGCTTTCATTGAAAACCAGAAGAAAAGCAACCCTCAGTTTAAAGCCACCGAAAAAGAAGTGCTGGCTTCCCAGAAACAGAAGTATCATGACGCTGCTCTTAAAGGCGAAATCCTGCAAAATGATGCTGGAGTTTGGGCGCCTAAGTAACCGACCTATTTTTATTTCAGTTGTCTAAAAAAGAAATGCGCAACAACCCCGCGCGGTATATCCTGCATTCTTGAAATGCCGGATAAGGCCTGCGTTTTTATTTAGGTTACTTGAGAGCCAGGCCAGCTCTCAAGGCAGCGAAATGGCTGTTAGGCAAGGTTAAGGACGGTTGTACACCGCTGGCAGAGTCCGGCAGCTGTCAATGGATGGTGTAGCCAGCAACGCGGGCAGCGTACCAGCTTTGATTTGGCTACCCGAATTGTGCCTCGAGCAAGCTGGGCATCCCGCTTAACTTCAGAAACGGTAAAGTATTCGGATAGCTCTAACTCAGAAAAATTGGCCAGCTCATCCTGACTTAAGGTGACAATTGCTTCTGTACTCGCCCCGATGCCGCCGTTTTTGCGCATTGCTTCTAATTCGCTATTGATTTTGTCTTTTACCTCCCACAGCGGTCGCAATTTCGCTGCCAGCGCACTATTCTGCCAGTGGGAACAATCGGGCCATGGGCGTTCAAAAATA
>CALHRC010000131.1 GCA_938038265.1 uncultured bacterium | reverse complement strand
GTGCGAAAATTGCTTCGAGTGGTTAGTTACCAAAAAATACCACTCCTGACGAAATACAGCCATCCACCATGGGGGCGTCCAGGGGCATTTTCCCTACAGTTGAACTACTGTTTTGGCCTAAAAAGCCCTTAAAAACATCATCCACCCCCCTGAAAAGCCCCTCTGTGGACTTTTCAGAAGTAACCCACACAAATTGTACCGGGAAAACCATATTCTCTTACGATATCTTCAAAACTAAGGGCAGCAGAGATGCCCTGCTCAATCCTTCATACATTCTTCTACCCCCGCCCACTATATAAGAATCCCTGTCCGGCGGATTTATAAAACTCGTTTCCGCTCTAACACCCAATACAAGCCAGAAAGAAATAAAAAGACCAAAAAAATTCCCCCACCAGAAAAAGTTAAAGCAAAATTTTCCATAGAAATACCTGGTTCTATAATTAGTTCATCCGCATCATTAGGATTTACTTGTACCCGAAGAATTTTTCCTTCAGTATTCTGACGAAACGCAACTCTATCGGTTTCTTTGATATAGCGTCGAAAAGGACTAACAAGAGTCTGGCGACCTGCAACATCGAGGTATAACAGCGGCACACAGCAAACAGAAGGAGCACCATGCTTACCAATAGGCTTCCATTCTACCTTGGTTACTCGGGCCTCCACCAAAGGCCAAGAAAGCGACCTTGCCTCACGAAAACCTGCATAGCAAGTGAATAGTAGAGCAGCCAATGCACCAAACGCAAAAAAAACCGAGAACCTTAACTTCATCTTCCCCCTCCTTTTGAGTTGGAACGTAAGTGTGATAAATGGAAACTCATGCGCCAAAGATGATACGCCGTTCTGTCAAGCCAACGAATTGCTTCAATGCGTAACAATGACTGCTCCATCCCAATCTGGCGAGACGCGGCCAACTCAAACGTTTCCCTACGAGCGTTACGCCTACGGTTGGCTAAGTCCATTGATAAAGCTTCAAGTTGACTTACATTTATAGACTCGGATTTCCGGGTCAGCCAGTCATAGATTACTGACGCATCATTGAGAAATTTCTCCCCGATCTCCCGCATTGAATCTATATCTCGCAATAACTGCGCTTTCTCAGTTTCCCGACATATCTGCACTAATGACTGAAGGTGATCCATCGTATGTATTGCCTCTAATGCTCGCTTTTGGTCATCCGCAGATGGATTGTTCAAATGTGATAAAACCGCCTTAACCCGACACAGCGCTCTCTCCATCTCTGCTGCTTCTGGCAAGTGTGGCTCTACCTTACCAGAAATCATTTCACGCACCCGGGCAAATGCGGCAGCCCCGATATCCGCCAACGTCTCGGTAATACTGACTAACGCAATTGAAGGTAACTGGTCTTTGTGCTCGTCCAGGTGAACCATCAGTCCCGATTTTTTTTCGGGCATCAGGCGCTCGATAAAGCGTGCGAAATATTGGGTTAGCGGCAGAAACAACAACACACCGAACACATTGAAGCCCGTATGAAAAAACGACAACACCACCGCATCATCGGTCACCCCCATGCGCTCCGAAATATAATGAAAACCGTCCGTAAATAAAGGGAATATCAAAATTACAAAACCACCAGTAATTAGGTTAAAGAACGTGTTGGCAACTGCAGTTCTCTTTGCGTGGATATTTCCATTGACCGCCCCAAGAATAGCTGTTACCGTAGTACCAATATTCTGCCCGATCACGAGAGCAGCGGCCTGGTGCAAATTAACGGAACCGGTATGCACCGCCGTCAGAGTGGTGGCGACCGCCGCACTCGATGACTGCATCAAAACAGTCATGGCAATACCAATAGCAATCAGCAAAAGTCGCCCGAAGAAAGTATCGGATGGCAGAAAAGACATCGAAAATTTTGCGGCAAACTCAGACATCCCCTGCTGCATGAAACCAATTCCCATGAATATCATTGCGAACCCAGCCAAAATCGATCCAAAGCGCGCCAGGCGCTCCCTACCAAACAAATTCATGAAAGAAGCAATGCCTACCAGTGGCAGAGCATACGCGGCAATATCGATCTTTAAACCTACCGTCGAAACCAGCCAACCCTTAACCGTAGTTCCAAGATTGGACCCCAGTACAATCCCCAATGCAGATGAGAAAGAAATCATCTCAGCCGAAACAAAACCAAGAGTCATCAGCGTCGTCGCACTCGATGACTGGATCGCTACTGTTATTAAAAATCCTACCAGAAGAGAATTATAACGATTAGAAGTGAATTTTTCCAAAATGGCCTTAAGTGTCGCACTACCCAAACTTTTCAGACCTTCAGTCATGAGAGACATGCCAAACAGAAATATCCCCACACCGCCGATTAGATAAGCAATCATGTTGCCATAAACCCGACAGAAACAGTTTGTAAAGTTATATCAATTTATCAGGTAGGATGTTATTGTGTAATCAGAGTTGCTACTTGTCGGAATAAGCTGCATCGACGGGAGTAATGCAATAAAAATGAGGATGGCATCAACCGGCTTAAGCTGCTCGTAGCTAATTTTGACTGTTCCTGTTTGGGAGCAGAATTGAGCCCTCGGAGATTGACGGCCCCCGCCATGGGTAAATAAACAGTAGGCCACTACTTGTACTTTGCGTAGAGTTTACCAGCGAGATGAGAAACATTTTCCATATTTATACACTGTATAATTTAATTATACGGCGTATAAATAAATAGTCATGATAGAATATTGCACAACCCCACGCCAATAGATGCAGCAGTTGCATATATTATACACCGTATAATACAGCTATACACTGTATTATCTATTTGAGAAATCACCCAAGCTCAAGGGGACGTCCCAAACAACAGAAATTTTCTCGACAAACTGCCCTGTAAGAAACAAACTGAGTTGATCCGATATCGTATTTTGTAATTCATGACACATACTGGAAAAAGCTCTCAACAAGATGAACTACGCCGCTTCTTTGGTCCCGGGAAAGCACTGCAGGCAGTACGGGCGTCTCTGGCTGATTGCCGGGTTGTCCGAATCGCGACAGCTTTTTTTGAACCTTCTGGCTGGGGACTGCTTGATGACATACTCGAAGGCAAGCAGGTCAGACTGCTAATTGGCCGGGAAGAAGGTGTTAGAGACAAGATTGGCGATCTTCTTAATGAATTTTTAGCTGATGTTGAGAATGGCCAACTGCGCGATAAGCCAGAACTGTTGCGCAAGGTCATGAAAGCACTGCGTATGGGAAAACTCTCCATTCGTCTTTCTGAAAATAAAATACAAACAGCATTAGATCCCCGTTATCTCTACCATCATGCCAAGCTCTATATTGCCGACGAACGCCAGGTGCTCGTTACCTCGGCAAACTTTACCCGACACGGTCTTTTGCAGAGCCGGGAAGCCGGTTTTCTGGTGAGCGATCCACCTGATGTGGATTATTTCGTTATGCAATTCGATCTGTATTTTGATAAGGCAGAATCGGTCACAGAATATTTTATTGAAGCACTTGAGCACTTACTCGAGCTACGTTCTCCCCGCGAAGTTTATGCACGCTCGCTGCATTTTGTGCCGCAGCCAAGTTAGTTACATCCCCCCATTACCAGATTGCCAGCAGCGCACCTATAATTTGCACAGCGGCTGTTCTCACCTGCAATCAGCAAAACCATGAAACCATGAAACAGAATTTTCGGCAGGGGTAACGGTTCAACCAAATGCCACCGGCGGTGCTTACGAAGCGTTTTTATGGGCCCACCAGGACTTGAACCTGGGACCCGCCGATTATGAGTCGGCTGCTCTAACCAACTGAGCTATGGGCCCTTTTTAATTACTATTTTCAAACAACGTCGGGGCTCTAACCAAATGCCACCGCAGGTGCTGCGAAGCGTTGCTATGGGCCCTTCTATATTGAAATTCTCTTATATAGAAACAGCCGGTCAAGCTCAAAAACCATCCCCTATAAAAAACGGCGCGGTTGCCCGCGCCATGTGAATTTTAGGAGAGAATTATATGTTAAAATAACGAGTCGGCAGAAAATTGTCGGCAATCAGACCCCTACCACCCGCAGACTTTTCAGGAAATCAGGCAGGGTATCCCAATGGAAGTGGGTAATGGATTTTGAAATTACTTCATCTTTACCAGCCTCGCGCAATTCACCAAAGCAGGTGGTGTGCGACCAGGGCAGGTTCCAAGGGAAAATCTGCCGTTTCTCGCCGATAAAATGATATTGCTTACCATCCACCGTGAAATCAAACACATAGCGGATCTTTTGGTCTTGCAGGTAACGCAGTTCGAGGCGGCCTTTACAGGGGGCATTGCGGCAAAGACCATCTACCGTTACCGTGCCTTCAAGAGTATTGGCCATGAAATTTTCACTCGACGGATTAACCCATTCGATCAGGTTATCAGTACCCCAGGTGACGTTGAATTCAAAAGGCCGTTTGCCGGCGGGGCCATGTCCTGGTGTAAATTCATGCTCGCCTGACATCAGCTCATCAATACGAAAACCAATATTAGGAGTGCGGTTGTCAATAGCCTTGACCAGCGTGTTTATCGTCTCTGCGGTTGACTTGACCAGAGAGCTATCACGTAGGTTAGCGCTGCCTTCTTTTGATAAACCTAAAACCATCACCTTATCGAAAAGGTCAGATAATAAGGGAACCATCCTCATGTACTTACCAAAATAGTTGAGAGGGCTCACCATCTCGACGGGTTTCTCGTCAATAACAGCTTCAAAAATAATGCGGGCTACATCTTCAGGCGTTTGCGAATAGAAAGGCAGCAGAGCAACCATCAGCTGGCCCCCCAAAGTTTCGCCCTCTACATCTTTATAGAAACCAGTGTTTACCATATAGGGATAGACTGTAGTGACCCTTATATTGTTTTTTTCTGCTTCAGCGCGCAAAATGTCGCTGAAAGCCGCCAGCGCTGTTTTCGTGACAGTATAGGCCCCCCAGGTAGGTACCCTGTAAAACACCTGACCAGTCGCGACGTTGATAATGTGCCCGCTGTTACGCTGCTTCATGGCTGGCAGAAAAGCATAGACATAATGCAGCGCACCCCAGAAATTCACGTTCATCAATTTATGCCAAGTCTCAAAATCAGTGTCTGCCAGCTCGGCGTGATGGCCAATACCGGCATTGTTCACTAAAATATCGGGGGCGCCATACTTCGCCAGAATATCGGCCGCCATGGCATCCACTGCTTTTTTATCGGCTTGATCGACCACGTAAGTCGCAATACCCGTCTTATATTTTTCCAGACGCTTTGCGGCGTCATCGAGTGCTGCCTTGTTGATGTCGGTTAAGATTAAGCGGGCACCTGCTTCGGCGAAATATGAACTTAAGTGTAAACCAATACCTCCCGCAGCTCCGGTAAGTAAAATAGTATGATTGCTGAGATCTTTCATGTTTCCCCCTAAGTTAGCCAGTCGTTGTTCGGCAGTCTTCAGACTTGCATATTGATGCCGTGGTTTTCATCGTCGGTTAAAATTTCAAAGGCGGCACGATTTTTTGTCGTTAAGGTAAATGTAAGACCAATACGCGATTTTTCCGTCACGGTGACTTCACACTCGGCAATCTTTGAGTTAAGACAATACTTGTTACCCCCCGGTGGGTTATAATACGTTAAGCCGACAAAGTCTTTAGCATCGGCGCGGATGTACCCCTCCACCTTAACCTCACTGTTTTCAGTAGCAAAATTCCAGTCATAGTAACGTACCCCCGCTTTGGCAGTAAGGATATTTTCCCAGGCATTGAGAGCATATTCTTTTCCGTTATGACGCAGTACCAAAGGTGTAAGGTAGGGCGTTGCAATAGGGCCAATAATTTTTAGTTTACCAGAGCCAACCTCTAGAAAGGAATCGGGCGCATTGTCAAAACCGGCCACCTGGCCCCAGGCATAGCTGTCGGTGTGCCTCTCGCCCCAATTGTGGTTCTGTGAGCCGACCCAACCATCCACCTTATGCTTTTCACCGTTAATTGTGATGCTGCCTTTAAAGGTAACCATGGGCTGGCTGACCAGCGACTTCGCTTTTGGGAAAGGTAACTCATAACTCGACAACGGGAATAAAAATAGAGGATCTTGCCCGCCTTCAAAAGTGAGATCCCAACGGATCTCTCCTTTAGGCGACTTCGCCGCTCCCTTCGCACTGTTGCTATTCAATGTGGCGCCATGAAAATCTAAACTAAAATGCGTTGGGCTATATTGCGCGCCGACTAAAGGTTGTTCACTTTTAATGGCAGTGTGCTTGCCCGCTTCGCCGCTAAACCACATGCCCCACAGTTCTGCTAAAGCCTGCTCAGGGTGCCCCTTAGGGCTGAAGATAGTATAGCGAATCCAAAAAGCCTGCGCTTCTTTCGGATGGTTGGCCCGCAGAAAATAACTTTCGTAGTGACCAGCCTTTTGACCACGGTACTGGGTAAAATTACACTGGGCCTTCCATTTCTCAAGCTGGATGTTCATGCGGATACACCGCAGCGCACCATGAACCTGTAAAGCAAAAAAATGACACTAGTGTCACTTAACTCCAAGCGGTAGGTTGTTTATACGGCGATTGCCCAAGTTAGTCTCATCGGCAAATTGATGTGGCAAATACTTAGCTCGTGATATTTTCATTTGAATTTTTGCAATATCCTTATACCCACAATTGTGCCGTCGATAAGGAACACCACCTGCAGGGTAACAATCAGCAACGTGTGCCGAGAAAAATAAGGCCAAAACGCCGGCCGTAACCGCGAGGGGGCTTGCTCAGCTAACCTTCCACCAAGGTTAACTACAATATCGGCATTTTTTAGCGGTTTGTCTAACATTTTATAGTTACCGGTAAGACGTAAATACCCAAGCAATCCCTACCGCGGGGCTAACTTAAACGATAGCAGCACCTCTGTTTTTAGAATTCTAAGAACAGAGGGGGAATTCCACACCAGGGATGCGACATAATGCAAGTTTTTGAGTCACTAAAAAACCCCAGGGGCTAAGGCGGGATGGTTTTTACTCTCACGGCGACTACTCTGTTCAGGAATTCCTGAACTATGATGGGGAATTCCCCATCAAGAAAACCATCCCCCGAGGAGATAATGCCTTGTTTTTTGAGTCACTCATAAGCCCCTGCAGGCAGCTTTCCCCCTCGGTGGATTGCTTGGGTGCGTACGGTAAGACGTAAGCACTCAACCAATCCCTATGGGTAGGCTAAATGACCACCACCCCCCATTTTGTTCAGGAATTCCTGAACTGATGGGGAATTCCCCATCAAAGATGTGACATAATGTCGATTTTTAGTAACAACACCCTGCGGGGCACTTGTTAGTTATCCCTTAGTGGTTGCTTGGTTGGTTACGGTAAGACAATATAACCCGGACGAGATAAACATCAATAAAAAACCTTGACATTTTGAATATTTATTTGTATGTTTTTCTAGAGAGAAACACCGCTATACAATTCTATTTACATATTTTACATAAGGAGGATAGTTTATGCAGAAATTTATCACACTCTCACTTGTAATGCTGGTAAGCAGCCTTATGGCACGCCCCGTCCAGCAGGCTACGGATCCATTCATCCAACTGTTACAACAACACCAGCAGCAAGTCAATGCTTATTTTTTGCGCTTAGAGGCGAACTCAGGCTTTGAAAAAGCTTTTTTTAGTGATATTTCTTTTGCCAGTGACCAACAAATTGAAGCGCATTTGAAAAAGATTGCCACTACTTATGAGAAACAAGGCAGTGTAGGCCGTTCTTTTGTTAGTTTTAGTCGGTTTGTGTCTATCAATGGCCAGACGAGTGCCATTTCTTACACGTTAACAAATGATGGTCACAACATCCATTTGGTGCGCACGACAAACTACAACGGCCAGGTGCTTAAGGCTGTCTATAACTATGACATTAAGGCCAAAGTGATGACGGCAGGTTTGCAGCAAAATGATAAAATTTTTCTAAAAGAGGATTATTCGCTGTAAGCTGCTATCGCTTTCGCAGGGGCAGGAGGTACCAACTATTTATTAGATAGGGAATTCCCCAACAGGCAAATCATTCGCAGGCGATATAATACCCTGTTCTTGGGTAACTAAAAAGCCGTAAGGGGGGTAATTCCGTCTTATGTTCAGGAATTCCTGAACAAAGGAGGAGCCGGTGCCCGACAGGGCAGCCTGGCCGCAGCGAGGGGGCTTAAGCCCCCTATTTTACTTTTTTTGATGGGGAATTCCCCATCTGTTTTTAGAATTCTAAGAACAAAAGGGAGTAGCGGCTGCTTTTTAGGCTACCTATAGGGATTTGTTGGGGCTACGGCAGACCGTATGACATAAAAAGTTGACAATATAAGTGAGAATCATTATCATTCTTATATGGTTGTTTGCCATTGTCATAACATCAACGAGAAGGCGATTTACCAGGCGGCGGCTAATGGGGTGACTAACTATTCCCACCTCAAGGCGGAGCTCAAGGTGGGTACCTGCTGTGGCCAGTGTGAAGGTTTTGCGCGGGAAACCCTAAATAACGCCCTTAAGCCTGCCGGGGAGTTACACCTGCAATATACCTAAAACCATCCCCCCTATAAAAATTCTTGCATACCTGCCTCGATTCTGTATATTTACAGTATGAAAGGCAGCACTAGAGTAATTGAATTACTAAACAAGCATCTTAAGAATGAACTTACCGCCATTAACCAGTATTTTTTGCATGCGAAAATACTCAAAAACTGGGGTGTTACCAAGCTGGCGGCCAAAGAGCACCAAGAGTCCATAGAAGAGATGAAGCATGCTGATGAGATTATAGAGCGTATCTTGTTTCTTGAGGGCCACCCCAACTTGCAAGATATGGGCCGGCTGCGCATTGGTGAGAATGTCGAGGAAATACTCCGGGCAGACTTAGCTCTCGAGTATGATGTCATGCCTCTGTTGCGCGAGGCGGTTGCCACTTGCGAAGCCGAAAAAGATTTTGTCTCCCGCGATCTGTTCGCTAAAATCCTTACTAATGAAGAAGAGCATGTTGATTTTCTCGAAACCCAATTGCAGCAAATTGAGTTGGTAGGTCTGCAGAATTATATCCAGTCCATGAGTGAGTTGGTAGGCTGATGAAATGAAACCATATATCCTATTGCTTTTGCTGGTTTCTCTACTGGCGAACTCTTGCGGCTCTTCTGACCCCCAGGTGCGCAGTGCTGCTTTAGGTGAGCTGCGCGATGAGGATGGCACCACACCTCTCATCCGTGCCAGTAGGGCAGGTAATACCCAAGAAGTTGTTTCTTTACTTGCGCAAGGGGCGGATGTCAATGCGGTGGACAATTATGGCTGGACGGCGCTCATCTGGTCGGCAGATAAAGGCCACACGGCAATTACAGAGGCTCTGATTAAGGCGGGCGCGGATATCAACCATAAAGACACTAGAGGTGCCACCCCATTGATCCGTGCGAGTGCCCGAGGTAATATAGAAGATTTGAAGTTACTACTCGCCGCTAAGGCGGATATAAGCGCCCGAACCACAGCCGGTTCCACGGCACTGATGCTGGCTGCCAATAAAGACGTGCGCGATCTGCTTGAAAAGGCTGGCGCTAAAGAATAGTGAGCTCCATCCCCCTTATGCAGCAACAGAAATTAAATTTCGAGCTACTTGAAACATACCGGGCCAAAGGCGACCCTGCCAGCGACGAAGCGTTTCGCGTGTTGCTGGAAAGTGGGGCCTTAAAAGACGGCGCTGGTGCTTTGGAGCTGCTCGAAACTTTAGCTTATGGTAGTACTCTGCCCAAAGAAAACCAAAATATTCTGTTACAATTTTTGGAGAGAGCCAAACAGGTTCCCGACTGGGTTGACTTTGAGTTAATGAAAAAAGGGCAAAAGATGTTTCTGCGCTATGCACCTTACTCGGCTGCGGTGTTATTGGGTGCGGGGCTCATTGAATCTTACACTGCAGCTAAGGGCAACAAGGTGCTCATTGCTACGGGTCGCTTGAAAAGTGATATCCCACGGCGCATTTATGAGACCGGGCAGATGATGAAAGACATT
The DNA here is from genome assembly GCA_938038265.1 of uncultured bacterium. Taxonomy (GTDB): domain Bacteria; phylum Spirochaetota; class Leptospiria; order Turneriellales; family Turneriellaceae; genus CALHRC01. Next base: position 4,520 of record CALHRC010000131.1, on the reverse strand, counting down.
ATGGAAGAGGATGGTATCAGGCCCGGCAACGTCGGTTGGCGTACCATGCTCAAGGTGCGTCTGATGCACTCAGCAGTGCGCTATCATCTACTAAAGCGTGGTTTTGACGTGGCGCGCTATGGCCACCCGGTAAACCAAGAAGACATGGCCATTACCCTGCACATGTTCAGTTACGTTGAGCTGCGGGGGCTCGAGACGTTAGGGCTTTATATTTCAGAAGAAGAGCGCGAGGGCTACCACCACCTGTGGCGTTGGTGTGGTTTAGTTTTAGGGGTTGATCCTTTCTTTCTGACGGAAACTCCTGCTGCCGAAAAAATCCAATATGAAACACTCAAAGCCCACCAGCAGCACCCCGATGAGGATAGCCATAAATTAGCCATTGCCGTGTTAGACGCCATGGCCGAGAGGCCGCCTTTTTTTCGCAGTAAAGAGCAGCACTACCAGTTAGCCCGCTTTTTAGTGGGGGATGAAATGGCCGATGCTTTGGGCATTCCTGTTCATGAAGAGACGCAAAAGGGTTTAGAGCGACTGCGTGAGCTTAACCGGATGTTCAGCCGCTTAAATGTAGCTTTTCCTTTGTTTGATATTTTTCTGCAGCCGGCTGGCAGGGCCTATATTGATCTCAATTTGTTTTTTGGCTTAGGTGACAAGCCAGCAGAATTCCGCGTATATATGGGTTAAGTGCAGTTTTCTCTTCAGGCAAGACTACCTTTCCCAGCCGGCGCGCCAGAAGGCCAGCCCAGCAAAGCCATACTTTTTATACGCTGTAGCATAAGTTTCATATAACTCTTCTGCCGGGTAGTATAGTTTAGAGCCGTCGCTTAGTTCTTGCACGAGACAACCATCCTCATATTTATACGGTGTATAGCGGGGGGATGTATTTTTACCGCTGGCCGCAGGCCATCTATACGATGTATAATTGCGGTAAAAGGCGCTTCTACTGATAGCCGTGGTTTTGGGGGTGCTGAATTTATAGCCATAAAGCGGCACTCCCAGCCAGAGTTTGCCGCGAGGTAGTTTTTGCAGTTCAGCGAGATTCTGTTGCAGCCAACCCAGCGGAGTGACGCAGCCCGGTTTGCTGCCAGGTCGGTGGCGGTCATAGAGCATGACCACAAGTCCGTCACTGGCCTGCAGGAGAGCGGGCAGATCATGAAAATCCTTTAGGTGTTCGGGAAAATCGACTGGTGGGAATACTGCCACCTGCAGCTCTATGCTACGGTGTATAAAATTTCTCATTCTTTGGATATACGCCGTATAATTACTAGAGAGCCGGGGTGGCAGGTGTTCAAAATCAAACTGCACCCCGCTGATTTCAGGGTATTGGCTGAGCACAGCGGCAGCGCTCTTTCGGCTGTGCTCGCCTGCTGTTGGGTCAGTGAGCAGTATAGTTCCTGAGGGGATATTTTTTAGGCTTAGCAGCAGGTATTGTTTCTGCGGTTTGTTTTTCATCAAGCGCGGCAGTTGTTTAGCGTTTGCGTACTGCAGCTCGCCTCTTTCATTGAAACGGTAGCCGACCCAGACAATGTCAGTAAAGGTTACAGAGCGAAACTGCCAGTCATAGTCAGGCGGCAAGGCCTCGGGCTGCACATAGACCATACGGCGTTCTGTGGGCTGTTGGCTTTGCGCCTGACGGTTAGAACAAGCAAGGGTTATGACCAGCGCTATGTAGAGAGCCATGAGCATTTTAATAGTTTGCCCAAGGTTGCAAAATGATCTTTGCAGAGGCTGATGGAAAATGGTATTCCAGCAAAACATATACCTTACAGAATAAATCTACCTATTATGTTCCCTTGCTCCACAGGATTAGTTGCGGGTGGTCTCAGCTGCTTTGCACCCGTCAACTCGCTGGTAAAACAAGATTTTCATTGTTACCTTTGCCATAACCAGTTACCTACCCAATTAAGAATTGGTTTGTCAATTATTGCTTACTTTAGTGCCATTTGGTTTACAGCCTGTCATTAAGCGCTGTGTTTGCCTATGGCTGAATTACGCGAACTGCCCCCGCTCTATAACCCCCATGGGCTGGAACAGAAGTGGTACCCCCGCTGGGAGAGTGAGCAATTCTTTTCTTTTAGAAAGAAATTTTCTCCTGAAGATTTAGAGCGCCTCAGTGCCCAACCATCCCCCCAGCGTAAGACATTTAGCATTGTATTACCCCCGCCTAACGTAACGGGCTCTCTACACTTAGGCCATGCTTTAAACCACACAATACAAGATATCCTCATCCGCTACCACCGTATGAAGGGGGATGTCACTTTATGGATTCCCGGCACTGACCACGCGGGTATTGCCACGCAAAACGTAGTTGAGCGGCAATTAGCAGCTCAGGGAAAAAGCCGCCGCGATTTTACCCGTGAAGAGTTTGAAAAGTTAGTGTGGCAATGGAAAGCAGAATCGGGGGGGATGATCACCCACCAGATGCGGCAATTGGGTGAGTCGGTCGATTGGAATTACGAAAGATTTACCATGGATAAGGGGTTGTCGTTTGTTGTGCGGCGGGTATTTGTCAAACTCTATCAAGATGGCTTAATTTACCGTGGGGAGCGCATGATTAACTGGTGTCCTAAAGACCAGACGGCGCTTTCCAATATTGAAGTAGAATTTAAAGAGGTGCATGGTAAATTATATTTTATAAAATATCCCTTGAAAGAAGGGCAAGGACTTAAAGAAAACTTTTTATTGGTTGCCACTACCCGCCCTGAAACCATACCCGGTGATGAGGCTTTAGCGGTACATCCTGATGATGAACGCTACCAGCACTTGGTTGGTAAAAAAGCCCTGTTGCCAATATTACATAAAGAGATCCCCATTATTGCCGATAGCTATGTAGAGCGCGAGTTTGGCACTGGCGTGGTCAAAATTACTCCCGCACATGATCCCAATGACTTTTTAGTGGCCCAACGTCACAGCTTGCCCTTGACCAATATCATGACTGAGTCAGCCTACATGAATGAGTTGGCCGGGCCATACCAGGGACTTTCGCGCGAAGAGTGCCGCAAGCGTCTGGTGCATGATATGGAAGCTGCTGGATTGCTTGCCGAAGTAAAAGACATAAAACACAATGTAGGACATTCTTACCGCAGTGGCGCTATGGTGGAGCCCCGCTTGAGTACCCAGTGGTTTGTAAAGGTTAAGCCCCTAGCAGAAAAAGCAATTGAGGCTGTTAAGTCTGGCAAAACAAAATTTTATCCGCAGCGCTGGGAGAATCTTTATTTTGACTGGCTTGAAAATATTGAAGACTGGTGTATCAGTCGGCAGCTTTGGTGGGGGCATCGTATCCCAGCGTGGCATTGTGCTGCCTGTGGCCATACGACTGTGTCTGAAACAGATGTCACAAGTTGTGAAGAGTGCGGTTCGGGACAAATTCAGCAAGATGAGGATGTATTGGATACCTGGTTTTCGTCAGGGTTATGGCCCTTTTCAACCCAATTATCCCGTGACGTTGAGACAGTGAAGCGGCAGTGGAGTTCTGGCATTCCCCAATCAGAGGAATTGTCTTTATTTTACCCAACTTCGGTTTTGGTGACCGGTTTTGATATTATTTTCTTTTGGGTTGCCCGCATGATGATGTTTGGCCTTTATTTTATGAAAGAGGTGCCTTTCAAAGACATCTACATGCACGGGCTGGTGCGTGATGCTAACCGGCAGAAGATGAGTAAATCAAAAGGGAACGTGGTCAATCCTTTAGAAAAAATGGAAGAGTACGGTACCGATGCGTTTCGCTTTTTTTTAATGAGCATTTTGCCCGAGGGCAAAGATATTATCTTTGATGAAAGCCGCTTAAAAGGTTACCAAGCATTTTGCAACAAAATTTGGAACACTGCCCGTTTTATTTGGATGAACCAGCCGGCCAATTATGTAATTCCAACAACGGTGCCGGGTTCGTTAAGTGACAGTGACTGTTGGATTCTTGAGGAATATAACCAGGCACTTGCCAGGGCTACCGATGCACTTGAAAACTATCGTTTTGCTGATTATGCCCAAACTGTCTATGATTTTCTGTGGAAGTCATTTTGTGACCATTATGTTGAGATGGCAAAGGTATCTTTAAAAGACAGTAAGCGAGCTAATACCACCCGCTATGTGCTCAACCGCGTATTTGAAAATACTCTTAAGCTATTGCATCCCATCATGCCGTTTATTACTGAAGAGTTGTTTTCTTTTTGGCCACGTACCAACACAGAAGATCTAATTATTGTCTCTGCTTGGCCGCAGCCGTTAGTGGGCTCAGATAAGGTGGCACATGGTCGGGTTGAACAGACTCTCGCGGCAGTTGCGGCGGCGCGGCGTCTGCGCCATGAACTCAATATCCCCCCCGGTGAAAAAATACCAGCGGCTTTTGTACCTAAAGGCGCACAACTTACAACCGAGCATGCCGAGATACTCTGCTCGTTAGCCCGTCTGTCATCACTTGAAGCGCAACCTTCTTCAGGTGAGAAGCTCAAAGCTGTTCTTGATCATGGTTCGCTCTTTCTTGATGTTACCGGTCGGGTGGATGTTGCGCGAGAATCGGAGCGCAT
>CALHRC010000130.1 GCA_938038265.1 uncultured bacterium | reverse complement strand
ACCCCATGTTGCATGGGTATATCTTTTTATAATCTATTTTTTTATTCTGTAAGTTGTTGTATTTTTGTCTCTCTTGATTCAGGAATTGTGCTTCAGGGTTCCGAAATTTTAAACGATACGGGATAGCTGTATTCCGATCGTCCAGAGGGACATCGTGTTATTAAGGGATAATTTTGCTATTAGGGGGATTTTTCCCTGGCAAGATATATCCCCCCAGCAGTCTGTTGTGACGCATGGTAAATAGAAAACACTTCTCTCTCCCGGAGGGCAGAGGCTTCGCCGTCTCTGCTCTCCGCAAGCTGTCGCGGGAGACGGCAGCCGTGGTTTGTCAGGCAAAAGCCTGTAGTTACCACAGGAGAGAAGGAGTGAACCATGATAATAAATCACAACATGAGCTCAATCAACGCCCACCGGACGTTAAAATTCCGCGAGTGGGATCTCGACAAATCGATGGCGCGTTTGTCATCGGGTGAGAGAATCACCTCTGCTGCGGACGATCCATCCGGCCTGGCGGTTTCGGAAAAACTGCGCACCCAGGTTCAAGGGTTGCGTCAGGCCGAGCGCAATACCGAAGACGGGTTGAGCTTTATTCAGACAGCGGATGGGTACCTTGACCAGGTCTCGAACATTTTGCAGCGCATTCGGGTGCTCTCGGTGCAGGCAGCCAATGGCATCTACTCGCATGACGATAGAATGCTTATGCAAGTAGAAATATCCCAGTTGGTTGATGAGGTAGATCGCATCGCCTCACAAGCTGAGTTTAACCGCTTTAAGCTGCTGCAGGGGCACTATGCTCGCCAATCAAAAATTGGCTCCATGTGGTTTCACATGGGACCAAACATGCACCAGCGGGAACGCGCCTATGTTCAAACTATGTCAGCTTTGGCCCTTGGCATTAAAGCTGCCAGCCTGACCAGTGCGAGCAAAGCCAATGACACCATTGGCTTAGTGGATCGCGCGCTTGAGGTGATGGCCAAACAGCGAGCGGATTTTGGCGCCTATGCCAACCGCCTCGAGACGGCCGCTAAGGGGCTTATGTCAGCGTATGAGAATGTGCAGGCTTCCGAAAGCCGCATTCGCGACGCCGATATGGCTGAAGAGATGGTCGAGTACACCAAAAACCAAATACTGACGCAGGCATCCGTGGCGATGCTGGCACAGGCCAACTTGCGTGGCTCCGCTGCCCTCAGACTGCTGGAATAACAAGATGTTCAATGGTCACTTCTTTGAAATAGAGTAAACTTTTATCTTCTCTTAGTATGGTTCACGCTTTCAGGCCGACAGTCAGGCTCTGTGGTAGGGATTTCCCTTCAGAACAGAGGCAGTCGGCTGGCACTAAGCTTGCTAATGGGGAAACCCCCATCGTTTCTGTTCAGGAATTCCTGAACAGTTTGGCAATACAGGGCTTGTCTGCCGGCCTGAAGGCCGTCGTCATGTTTGGTGCCCCCACCGTCGGGAGCGGCTGGGAACGGAGCAATCCCCCAAACATTGCGGATGCCGCTTAAGCAGGATTTTAAGCGGGAAGGAAACCCAAGGAGGGAGAAGATGCAAATCAACAACAATCTATCGGCGCTGTTCGTGAACCGCCAATTGAGCAAGGCTTCTCATGGTTTAGAAAAATCCATTGAGAAGTTAGCCTCAGGTGAGCGGATCAACCGGGCGGGCGATGATGCAACCAATCTGGCCGTATCGGAAAAGATGCGCACCCAGATACGGGGTTTACGCCAAGCGGAGCGCAATGCCATGAACGGCATGTCGTTCATTCAGGTTGCCGAAGGCAACATGAGTCAGGTCAACGACATCCTGCAGCGTATTCGCGAGCTGTCAGTGCAGGCGGCCAACGGAATTTATTCCGAGTCGGATCGTCTGCAGATTCAGGTGGAGGTTTCTCAGTTAATTGAAGAAGTCGATCGTATTTCTACGACGGCAGAATTCAACCGCATGAAACTTCTTACGGGCAACTTTGCGCGCGGTTCTAAAACAGGTTCCATATTTTTTCATGTGGGACCAAACCAGAACCAGCGCATTCGGGCGTTTATCGCCACCATGAACGCTAAAGCATTCGGTTTTGACGCTCCGGGAGGGCCGAAAAACAGTCTGGCTTTGGTGACGCAGGCGAACAGCATGATTGGTACGGTGGACGAGGCTCTTGACCGGCTGCAGCGGCAGCGGGCAGATCTCGGCGCCTACTATAACCGTATTGAGACTACGGTGGATTCTCTGCGGACTGCCTATGAGAGCATGGTGGCTGCTGATTCCCGCATTCGGGATACAGACATGGCCGAAGAACTGTTGGAGTTTACCAAAAACCAGATCCGGTTGCAGAGTGGTACGGCGATGCTGGCCCAGGCGAATTTTTCCAATGCGCTGGTGATCCAGTTACTTGATCGGGTCTGAAACATTTTGCCGCCCTGCGGGCTGTGGGGCGGTTTTTTATTCTTAAGTTGACGATAAGTTAGCTTGCCTAAGTTTTGCCATATGATAGTGGTAACGGGCGGCGCTGGTTTTATCGGCAGCGCAATGGTATGGGAGCTTAACCGGCACGGGATTCAAGACATCCTCATTGTAGATGACCTGAAAAGTAGTGACAAATGGCGTAATTTGGTAGGATTGCGCTACAGCGAGTACATGCAGAAAGATGAATTTTTCGTTGCCTTCACTGGTCATGCCCACCTGCCCGAAATTACTGCGGTGATCCACATGGGCGCCTGCTCGACCACCACCGAAAAAAACGCGGAATATCTCTACCAAAATAATTTCAATTATACCAAGCTGTTGGCAGAATACTGCTTGAGTAAAAATATTCGTTTTATCTATGCCAGCAGCGCAGCGACCTATGGTGAGGGTGAAAAGGGTTTTGCGGATTCAGATAACCTGACGACCGAGCTGTTGCCGATCAATATGTATGGCTATTCCAAGCATCTCTTTGATCTGCATGCGCTGAAGCACCGGCTATTGAGCCGTATTGCTGGCCTGAAATTTTTTAATGTCTATGGGCCTAATGAATACCATAAAGGTGACATGAAAAGTGTCATTGCAAAAGCATTTCACCAGATCAATGAAACCGGGAAGTTAAAACTGTTCAAATCGAATCGCAAAGAATATGAAGATGGTGGCCAGAAACGCGATTTCGTCTATGTTAAAGACTGTGTCAGGGTGATCTGGTTTCTACTGCAGAACCCTGAAGCCAACGGTCTTTTTAACCTCGGCACCGGGCAGGCGCGTACTTGGAACGATCTAGCAAAAGCAACGTTTCATGCCATGGGTAAGCCGGTGAACATTGAGTATATCGATATGCCAGAGAATCTTAAAAACAGTTACCAGTATTTTACCCAGGCTGACATGCAGAAACTGCGTCAGGCAGGATATACTGAACCCTTTACCACACTCGAACAAGGTGTCAAAGACTATATCCAAAATTATATGATGCAGCCTTTCCCTTACCTGAAAACATTCTGAATATGATGACCTTGTTTGGGACCGCTACATCCCCCTTTGTGCGTAAGGTTAAGGTTGCGGCGCAGTTAGCCGGCTTGCCGGTACAGTTTGAGCAGGTCGAGACCAACCCGGTTAAACCCAACGAAGGCTATGCCCGCAGTAATCCGCTGATGCGGGTGCCGGCCCTGCGCCTCGAAGATGGTACTCTGCTTGCTGATTCCAAACTAATCTGTGATTACTTTGATCGTCTGAAGCCGGGCGTGTTGTTGCCGTTACGGGAAGAAGATCGGCTGCAGGTACAGGCAATCCACTATCTCTCAGATGGTGCGCTGGATTCTGCGGTCTCCATAAGGTACGAGACGGCGGTACGACCGCCTGAACTGCGCTGGCAAGGTTGGATAGATGGCCAGCAGGCGAAAATCCACCATGCTCTGGAATTTCTCAACAACCAAGTACTTTGGGTGCAGCGGCAGAAGCTCTACCTTGACCAAATTGCTGTAGTCTGCTTGCTCGATTATTTAGTATTTCGCAACATTGTGCCTAACTGGCAGCAGCAGTTTCCTCTTTTAGAGTCATTGCGTGCCCGCCTGTCGGAATTTCCTGAATTTAGGGCGACAGCCCCCGCCTGAGCTTGGTTGCAGATAGGTTTTTCCCTATCAGCCGGTCATAGTTTCTTGCTCTGTTCAGGAATTCCTGAACGGTATGGATTTCCATACCATAAGGTGGGCGCCGGGGGGCGGAAGAGCGGCAGCTGCAGGCAAGCTTCGCGCGCAAGCAACAAGGGGGTATGCCCTACTGCCGCTGTGGCGCAGCGGGCAGCCAGAGGCGGTTAGCCCCCTCAGTAGGTGTGCATGAACCACGCCTTCGCCGCCATCCGTGACTCTGAAGGCTGTTCGTGCACGATTTCTGCTTCGCAGAAATGCAAAACCTCCTGTTTTGCGCAAGCCTGTGCGAGTTGTCGCACAGGCTCTCAAATAGCGATTGACACCCTAAAGCGAGGTTTTGAACTTTCGCCGATGCTGGGGCGAAAAGTATTGTTAGTCGATGATGATCGTGACTCTCTGGAATTGACAAAATTGTATCTGGTGAAAAGAGGTTATCAGATATTCTCGGCTGAAAATGGTACGCAAGCTGTTGCCCTCTACAATGAAAAAAAACCTGATATAGTATTTCTTGATATTATGATGCCGGGCATCGATGGCTTTGTCACCCTCAGAAAATTACGTTCGTTAGACGATGACAAATTTCATCCTGTGATTATTATGCTCACTGCGAAGGGTGGCACAGAAGACGTCATGGCGGCAATTAAATTTGGCGCCAATGATTACCTAGTTAAACCCATCACGGAAGATCGTTTGTTAGATAAGCTTAAGCGTCACTTGGGCTCTTAAGCTTTGGGACAAAAAGATTAGAAAAATTTCAATTATTTCGATAATACCTTCGATAGCAGATCGCGGACATCCTGTGGAGTGAAGGGTTTTGCTATATAGTAATCCATGCCTGCGGCAAGTGCTCTTTCTCGATCGCCGGAGAATGCGTGTGCGGTAATGCAGATAATGGGGGTGGTGCGGTTGAGCTTACTCTCGGTTTTTAGTTTTTGTGTGGTTTCGTAACCATTCATGCCGGGCATTTCGATATCCATGAAGATAGCGTCATATTTTTTTAGGTCGCAGAGTTCAATGGCTGTGAGGCCGCTGTCGGTTTCGTCTATTTTGACACCGCTTTTTTCGAGGATTTTGCTTAAGATAAGGCGGTTTACTTGGTTGTCTTCAACCACTAAAATATTGGTTTCCCGCGCTATTGGGATATCGGTGCTCTTTTCTTCTATTTTATTGCTCTGTAATGTCTTTTGGCTTTTTTCAAGGCGCAGGTAGAAAAAAAATTCTGATCCCGGCGACTCATGGTGCGCAAATACCGGGCTGCGCACGCCGATTTGTCCGCCCATCAGTTGTACCAGTTGGCGGCAGATAGCAAGGCCAAGTCCTGTGCCGCCAAAGCGTCGGGAGGTTGCCCCTTCGGCTTGCGTAAAGGCTTCAAAGATTTGTTCCTGTTTGTCTGAAGGTACGCCTATACCCGTATCCTGCACGGAGAAGCGCAGCTTATCGTGATTGTCGTCGTCGGGTGTAATATTGAGGCTCAGGGTAATATTGCCGGATATGGTAAATTTGATCGCGTTGTTAACTAAATTATTTAAAATCTGTTTTAATCGGGTGGGGTCGCTAATATAGAATAGTTCGCCTTCGGGAAGCAGGCAGTGCAGGCGCAGGTTTTTACTTTCAGCATTTACCCGGTTAAGTTCGCAGATATATTCGATGATCTCCCGCAGATCAACGGGAATCTTTTCGAGGGTAATTTCACCTTTTTCAATTTTTGACAGGTCGAGGATGTCATTGATGATGTTTCGCAGCAATTCACCTGAAGATTCTATAATGCGCAGGTAATTGCTCTGTTCGGGCGTAACCGAAGATTCGCGCAAGAGATGAACCATGGGTAGAATACCATTGAGCGGGGTTCTGATTTCATGGCTCATGCGAGCTAAAAATTCGCCTTTGGCTTGCGCAGCTATCTGGGCAGCTGCAGTTGCCTGTCTTAAAGCCTGCGCGGTTTCCTGTAATTGGCGGGTCAAGTTGAGGCGGGTGATAGTGATATAATAGACAGAGGCCAGTAGAGACAAAGAAGCCCCACAGAAGAGCCACGGGTTAATGTACGGTGTTTGCACAACGAAAGGTATGGCTATAGCCGAAATGGCGGAGCTGAGAACATAGATTACCAGAAACAGGTGACTTTCCGCAGAGACCGTAGTTATGGCGAGAATGATAAAAACGCCGAGCGCGTAGCTGTGTTCCAAGTGGTGCAGGGTGGCAAGGTAAAAACCATAGTGCGTAACTGCCAGCAATACCAACTGGAAAACAGAGGTAGTGTATTGTTTTAAGCGGGGATGGAAAGACAGCAGAAAAGCCGCAAAAGCAACACCTGCAATTACCAGCCGCAGGGTGATATTTTCGTGCAAGTGCCCCCCGGTGAGTAATTTGTGCAGGTAGTAACCGCCGGCAATAGTAATACAGATAAATAACAAGAACCAGCGGGGTCTGTTAGACGGTGTGCTCTTCTCAGGTTTAGCCTGCATCTTTGTCTCCCGAGAGTTCTATTGCAACGGTATCAGCAAACCGCAGGGCAAAAGTACCCGGTTTTTCAACTTTGACATCCCCCCTGGTAACCTTAGGGTTGGCGAGTAGAATTTCCAGAATGCCGTAGGCTAAGCGTTCGATGAGATGAAATGAGGATGTTTCAACGAAATTGGTTATCTTTTCTGCCAGTAAGCCGTAATCGACGGTGTCGTTCAAATCGTCACTTAAGGCAGCGCGATGATCGGCGAGGGTAATTTTTGCCGTAATGATAACTTCCTGTTTTGTTGCGCGCTCATGGGGTAACACCCCGATGAGGCAGCGCAGTTTCAGCTTCTCGATGGTAATTACGACAGGGCGAGTGGGCATATTTGCTTCATTGGCCTTATGGGCCGGTCAAGTAAAGAATGTATTGACAAATTGACTTTACGTTCCCTGGTGTATAGCACATTATGAACCGTAACTCCTTTCTTTTATTTACCGCACTTATTTTAGCGGCTGCTTTTAGCCGTCTGTTGCCTCACCCCGATAATTTTACTCCAGTGGGGGCAATGGCTCTCTTTGCTGGCGCCGCGTTTCGTGACCGTCGTGTTGGACTGGCGGTTGCGGTGACAGCTATGTTGCTCTCGGATATAGTTATTGGGTTTCACGCTACCATGTGGGCAGTCTATCTCTCTTTTGCTGTGAGCGCGGGTATTGGTGTTCTGTTGCGCAATCGTCTGCGGCCGCTTACTGTTCTAGGTGGTGCGGTGGCTTCATCGCTGGTATTTTTTCTACTGACCAACTTCGCGGTTTGGGCGGAAGGATTGATCTACCCGATGACCGCCGAAGGTTTGTTGGCCTGCTATGCCGCCGGTATTCCATTTTATCGCAATACTCTTGCGGCAGAGCTGTTTTTCACGGCGGTTTTATTTGGCGCTTCGTACCTGGTCTTAAATCCATTTCGTTTGCTGCCGTCTCACTGGGTACGGGTCTGAGCTGTTTTCTGGCTATCTGACGATAGTTTCTAGTAACTATGCCTTTATTTAGGAATTCCATACCCTGATGGGGAATTCCCCAGCAGGAGTTTGGGTTATAGCCCCTACATCCCCACCTATGGCTTTTCATACCTCAAGGTGTTTTTTTCTTGAAAAACCAATTTTTTCACAAAACGTGAGACAAAAGCGCGGTTTGAAGATATTTTAAGAGGGGGGAGTTATGAGAAGAGAGGGGGTTTTAACCACGAGTGTGAGTCTGCCTACGGAGGTTGCCGAAGCATGGCGCGAGCACCGGCAGGAGATCATGCGGTTTGCCGCACGCTATTTACGCACACAGATGCGCCGAGAGTTACAGCGAGGAGTTACCCGTCGCTACAATCGCGGCAAGGGGGAGTATGCACGGGTGACGACTCGTTTTACCCGCGGGGAGTATGACATGTTGCATTTTGTCGCGGTGGCGCTGCGGGTGAGTGTGTCGTCTCTCATCTATGGTCTAATCTTGCTGTGGTTAAAACCAGCCCGCCGAGCCATCCAACGATTCTTTATGACTAACTATTGCTGCAAAACGGGAAAATGGGACCCTGAAGGGGGGTTTACCGAGGAATTTATTACCTTCTGGCGTTTAGAAAGCGATACCTTACCCGAAATACCCCCATGGCAAGTAGCCGCAAGCTCATTGTAACGGCCTAAAAACAGAAAAAAACAGCTAGGGATATAACGGCATAATCCCCCATGTTCAGGATTGGCTGGGGCTAATCGTAAGCACCCAATAAATCCCTACTGTAGGGGCAGGATAGATCAATCATGAGACATAACACAGCTTTTTAGTAACTAAAAGCCCCATAGGCGGCTATTGGTTATCCCCGGGGCAAGCGCAGGTTTTGCTGTTTAGGAATTCTAAGAACTATGATGGGGAATTGAATATCAAGAAAACCATCCCCCATGCGACATAATGCACTTTTTAGTAACTAACAACCGCTGCGGGGGTGAGGATAGATCTCCTCGGGGACATAATCCGGTCTTTTAGTAACTAACAGGTCATCAAGGTCTAACACATGATTGACGACCTGTTTTAAGCCATAATTTTGCCAAAATGACGGAACAGGCACAGGCGCTACAGAAAGCCCTGCAGGCGCTCGAAAGCGAACTTTCCCAGACTCTCGATTCGGCCAACACGATAGCTGAGTTAGAAAGTCTGCGGCAGAATTTTCTCGGTAAAAAAGGTAAGTTAACCGCTGTACTTAAGGGTTTAGGCAGTCTCTCTTCCGAGGAGCGGGCTTTAGTTGGCACGCAGGCCAATAAACTCAAAGAGCGCCTCACGGCGAGTTTAGAGAATAGAGAAGCGCAGTTAAAAGAACAGCAATACGCTGCTCTTGCCGAAACCGAATGGTTTGACGCGACTGTGCCTCCACCGCCTTTTCCTGCAGGGTATCACAAGAGCGGGGCGGGACACTTGCACCCGGTGACAATTGTGCAGCGTCGTCTTGAAGAAATATTTACTTCGATGGGTTTTTCTATATTTGATGGTCCCCAGGTAGAAACGGACTTTTTTAATTTTGAAGCATTAAATTTTACCCCCGACCATCCGGCGCGTGAAATGCAAGATACATTTTATACCAAACAGGGGTATCTCTTGCGTACCCATACATCCCCCGTGCAGGTACGGGCCATGCAGAGCCAAAAACCACCTTTACGGATTATTGTTCCGGGGCGGGTTTTTCGTTACGAAGAGTTAGATGCCTCTCACGAGCATACCTTTAACCAGATGGAGGGCATGGTCATTGACCGCAAGGTAAGTGTGGCTCATCTGTTGTATTTAATGCGCACTTTACTTAAAGAAATTTTTTGCTCTGAAATTGAAGTACGTTTGCGCCCCGGTTATTTCCCTTTTGTGGAGCCCGGTTTTGAGCTTGATATGCAGTGCCTTATTTGTCATGGGAAGGGCTGTCAATTTTGCAAATATAGTGGTTGGGTTGAAGTTCTGCCCTGTGGGCTGGTGCATCCTAATGTATTGCGTGCGGGCGGTCTTGATCCCGACGAGTGGCAGGGGGCGGCCTTTGGTTTAGGGCTTACGCGCTTGGCAATGCTCAATTACAAAATCGAGGATATCCGTCACTTGCAGACGCCCAACCCGGCATTTTTATATCAATTTTAAGAGGAATTATGAGACTTTCCTTGAATTGGCTTAATGAATTTATAGATTTAAGTGATCACACTCCAAAACAGTTAGCCGAATTACTTACAATGAAAACTTGTGAGGTTGAGGGCATTGAATCTTTTTTCGGCTATTTGGAAAATTTTCCCGTGGCGCTTGTCAGAGAGGTGAGTCGCCATCCTGACGCTGGCAAGCTGAGTATCTGCCAGGTTGATACTGGCAGCGAAATAATACAAATTGTCACGGGTGCTCCTAATGTTATGGCCGGCAAAAAATATCCGCTGGCGCCGGTAGGCTCAACCCTGCCTGACGGCACACCGATCAAAAAAGCCAAATTGCGTGGTGTTGACAGTTGGGGTATGTTGTGTTCTATAAAAGAATTGCAGTTAGTTAATTTTCAGTTTGGGGGGGATGTCGATGTTGAAGCCGGGCTTTTCACTTTGCCGGATGAATTTGTTGTTGGCAAATCACTGCGCTCACAGTTTAACTTACATGACATAATTCTTGATATTGATAATAAATCCATCACCCACCGACCTGATTTATGGAGTCATTTTGGTTTTGCCCGTGAGTTGTCAGCCTTACTCAACCGACCACTGAAAAAAAATATTTACGATACTGAGTTGCCCACTGCGCAGCACCAGGAGACTTTTTCTGTTGAGATCAGAGATGGTGCGGCGGTTTATTGTGGCCTGCTGATCAAGGGTATTAAAAATAAAATTAGTCCCCTGTGGTTGCAGGCGCGTTTACTTGCTGCTGGTATGCGTCCGGTGAATCTTTTAGTTGATATATCCAACTACGTTATGTTGGAATGTGGACAGCCCAACCATGCTTTTGATCGGGCACTACTTACGACAGGTATTGTAGTAGATCGTTCGCGAGCAGAAGAAAAATTGCAACTGTTAGATGGGCGTGATATTACCCTACCTGAAGGAATAATTGTGATCCGCGATGGCAAGACGCCCGTAGCGTTAGCGGGGGTTATGGGTGGTGCCAGTACGGAAGTAAGTACAGAGACGACTACTGTATTTCTCGAATCGGCTACTTTTTTTAGACCAGATATCCGCAAGACAATTGCTATAACTGGAATTCGCTCTGAAGCCAGCCAACGGTTTGAAAAAGGACAAACTCCCGCTTTAGCGGTGGTGGCCATTGCTCGTTATGTAGAAATTTTAAGGCAATTAGATCCTGCTATTGCCTGTGGTCCATTAGTTAAAGAAGAAAAAGAGGCTCTAAAAGAGAATCTAATTCATACTTCAGTAGAATACTTGCGTTCCCGCTTGGGAATGCCACAGTTGAGTCATGAGCGCATTGGCGATATTTTCACTTCTTTGGGAATGCAAGTTTCATTTGAAAAAGATAATTTAACTGTTAAAATTCCACATTATCGCTCTTACTATGATGTGACAATTCCTGAGGATTTGGTTGAAGAATTGGGACGTGTCATTGGTTATCGGGAAATTCAGCCGGTACCTTTTCTAGTGCCCTGTGAAGTGCCGCAATACCAGAACCACCTGCGCCGTCTGGAACACCGACTGCGCGACTTGATGGCGGAGCGTTACCATTATACCGAAGTGTATAATTATGCTTTCTGTTCCGCTGGGGATGTCGCTGCGGATACCCGCTATGCTGCCCAGGCGGTAGAAATAGCCAATCCGATACAAGCTGACCTGCAGTACCTCAGGGTCTCGCCACTGCCGCCTTTATTGCGCAATATAGCTTCGTTGTATAAGGAATATAATGAGCTGCGTTTTTTTGAGATAGAGAGGATATTTCTGCCCAAAGGTGATGAGCTTCCTGAAGAGAGGGTCTTTCTATCTGGTATTGAGCTTACCCGGGCGAAACCTGAAGAAGCTCTGACAGGGATGCTTTCCATGGGGCGTGATCTTCTCATTCGGCTTGGCATTGCTCCTCTGGATCTGCGCCAGTCCCAGTTACAAGAAATGATTTTTCATCCTGGTCGGGCTGTACTGCTTTCAGCGGGAGAAAAACCGTTATTGCGTTTAGGGCAAATACATCCCCGCTTAGCGGACTCTTATGGCTTACTGTCGCCGGTTTATTATTTTGAAACATTTGTCGCGGAACTTTTGCCGGATTTTCTCGAACGAAAGGGCCGGTATATTCCCCCGGCGCGTTTTCCGGCTTCTGATTTTGAGATAACCGTATTAGCCGATCGGTTGACCCCTTTCGCCAAAATTGCCGCCGTTGTGGGCGAAGTGAAGCCGACTGCCACCGATGAAGATCGCACAGTTATCGAAGAAATTAGCCATGTCTCTACTTATGAGGGGCCGCAGGTCGGCGAAGGCAAAAAGGCGGTTTCCTTGCGGGTGGTCTGGCGTAACCGAGCGCGCACTCTGACTGGAGATGAAATTAAGGATTTACAGAACCGTTTGGTTCACAAAATGACTCGTGCGGGGTTTGCGTTGCGTTCCTGACCATCCCCGTAGGAATAGCCAATGCACCTTTTTGAAGTCTATCGCGGCCAATGGGCGCTGACGCCCGATGGGGATTTCAAGCCCGATCCCTGGTACATCGTTGCGGGCACTGAAATTGTCGATTCGGGTTTTGGGCGCCCTCCCCAAGAATTTACCGTGCGTCAGTTACCGGAAGGTGTAGTGTTGCCGGGCCTGGTCAACAGTCATACCCATTGTGAGTTATCATGGCTTAAGGGCAGGCTTACTCCCCACCGTGGTCTAATGGGCATGGCTCGTGAGATTGCTGCTTTACGCGAGGGTGTAACTCTGCAAGAGATGACCAGGGCTGCTAATGACTTGCTTGAGGCAGCTTACCAGCGGGGTACGTTTTTCTTTAATGATATCTGTAATGATCCCCAGTTTATCGCAGCGCTGCCAAGTGCTCCGTCTTTTTTTGGGAATCGTTTTTTTGAGATTCTGGGCTTTTCGCCGCCTAAAGATAAGCAGAGGATAGCCCAGGCGAAACAGCTGTTAGAGAATGATCCTAATGTATTGCCGACGATCCATTCTGCTTATGGCAGCTCGCCTGAAGTCATGCGCTTTGTCAGAGAAAAAGCGCGTTTTACGACGATGAGCCTGCACCTGCTCGAAGCGCCCGATGAAATGTCCCTGCCGCAGGAAACTGGCGAAGTTTACCAGTTTCTCTGCGATATTGGGCAGTACCGAAGGTACAGCGAATTATACCATGTGAACCTTCTTGAGTATCTTTTTAACATGGGGATGCTTTCGTTTAAGAAATTATTGATGGTACACCTACTACACGCCCGCGACAGTGAGATTGATTTTCTAAGTGAGCATGTGCCGCATAACGCCTGGGTCTTATGCCAGCGCAGCAATGAGTTCCTGGGCTATACCCGACAAAATTGGCAGGCGCTGCTGTTGTCGCCCATGCGCATGCTGATTGGAACGGATAGTGCAGCGACCGCGCCTGATCTTTCGGTGATTGATGAATTGGCGGCTATTGCCCGATTGGGGGTGGTTCCGGAGAGTACTTTGCTCAAAGCCGCGACCTGGTCGGCTTATGAGTATCTGGAAATTCGTTCGTCAAGAATTCCTTATTTTCTATTTAAGGGCGCCGAGCCGAACATTGCATCGCTGGCGGCGGCTCGCGAGATTGAAGTGTTGCGTGGCTAAGCTTACGCCGTAATCAGAAACGATAATTTGCGCTGATGCCCCAGTTATCCGGCTGCAAAGTCGCTTGCATGCCAAGCCGCCTGTCTGCTTCATGGGAGTTCTTCTGGCGGGCGAATTGCGCATCGGTGGTCAGAATATGCCGGTAAAAGCTGTAGAAGGCAAACACCAGACTGGCTCCGGCGGCAGCCAGTGAAATCGATGAGTAGTTACCAAAGCGATTCATCTCTGCGGTTTTATCGCGGTAAATTTTTTTATCAATTTCGGTAAATAAATTAGGATTATTGGTGCTAAGCTGGGCGAGCATTTTATCACGCGTATTGTCGCGCTGGACAGCAAAGTAAATTGAGGAGCCTGTAAATCCCCCCGCCATAACAATGGCACCTATAAAAAAATCATACCAAGTAAAAGGGCCTAATACCGGAGCTTCAGGTCGGTAGAAATCTTCAGGTGAGCCTTCTTTCAGGTTTAAGCGCCACAGGTGGTGCGGTTTGTCTTTGCTTATGGTGAAATTGCGGAATTCATCGACATAGCCGTTGAGGGTGAGGTGTAGTCGTATGGTACCTGCCGGCAGACCTTCCAATTTTGTGGGCGTTAGGCCAGAGAATACCGCTCCGTTATAGATACGTGCTCCGGAAGGATTGGTAATTACTTCAATTGAGCCAATGCCTTTGGGTGGCAGCATGTTTGCTACATAAGCAGTAGTTTGTCCTGCTTGTATGGTAACCGAGCTGACATCATCTTGAAAACCTTCTTTGCGCAGTGTAAGGGTGTATTGGTCAGGCGAAAGACTATCGAGCAGTAGCGGCGTTTTTCCGAAAAAAATTTCATTGAGATATACCGACACTCGTTCCGGTGTGCTGGTGACCGACAGGGTACCGGTTTCGCGGGGGGCTAGGTTGCGGCGGATGGCAGATGAGATCAGCATTACTTTTTCCAGAGTTTCGGTTTCCCGAAATGTCTCACTCTGTTCGTGCAGCAGGCGATTCTCCCAAAAAAAACCGACCCGCAGCTGAAAAATATCCACCGCGCGGCCCGGCTCGAGATGGTAGATTAGGTGAAAGGTTTGTTCTTCCAGTTGTGTGTTACCTGAAAGTACGTCCGCAAGGTTAACTTGGCTTTCTATTTCCCGGATTCTGATGGGGAAAATCACATCACGGCGGTTAGCCTGCTCAAACGAAGTACGGCGATCTTCCTGACCACTGCTGGGGTAGGGATAGGCAATGGCCAGCGGTTGGGGATTTTCAATGTTGCTCTCCCGCACCAGCGCCAGATAGTCGGCAAATAGGGCGATGATGACATTATCGAGGTATTGTTTTTCTGTTGGTAGTGGTGAATGACTGCGGTGCAGGCGGATTTCAAAATAGTCGGGGTATAAGGCTGCGCCGGGGTAAGTGAGTTTGTCCGCGGGCTGCTGTTGTGCCAGAGTTTTATCAATGTAATCAAATTTTAAGCGGTTAGGGGTCTGCGCAAACAGCGTTGGGGCAAGCGAGGCGCACAGATAACTGACCAGCAGTTGCCGCAGACATAGGACTATTGGTTTCATTACGGCTCCATCCTCATGATGAAGTTACCTATCCAAACGATAGCGGTAAACCCCGCGAGTACCAGCAGAACCAGGCGCGCATCATAATCATTAGAGAGGTAAACGGTTACTGCTAACAAAAATGGCCACAACCAGATAAGGGCGACCGCCGCCGTCGTCAGGGTATCTTTTATCACGGGAAACCAGTTGCCGTCAAGCAAAGTAAGCACCGCGGCGTGGATTTCCGCATACCAGAACCATACCAGGCCGCCGCAGTAAGCGATAAGCAATAGCCGCAGGGCCCGAGGCAGGCTTGGACGAAACAATAGAAAAAAAGACAGCAGCGCTTGCAAAGCTATTGGGATGAGTAAAGATTTCTCCATAGCGTTCCTTTAGTAAAAGCAAATTTAAGGCTCATGAGCACTCCCGTTGGATCTGCCATACCTTTACCGGCGAGGCTGTATGCCGTGCCGTGATCGGGTGAGACTCGCAGAAAAGGCAAATTTAACGTTATATTGATTCCCTTTAAGCCAAAAAGCGCTTTAAAAGGAACTAACCCTTGGTCATGGTAGCAAGTGACAATAAGTGAGTAAGCGCCCCGTGCCTGTACGGAAAACACACCATCGGCTGGCAGCGGGCCATCAATGGAAAGACCATGTTTGTGCAGCAGCTCTACTTTAGTGCGCAAAAAACTCTCTTCATTACCCACTAAGCCATCTTCGCCAGCATGGGGGTTAAGCCCTGTTATAGCAAATTTTTTTTTTGTAGCAGTTAACTCCTTAAAAAAGAAGAGTGCTTGTGTTAGCGCCTCATAATTGATTTCAAGTATTTTTTTGGCAACACGTGAGAGGGGGATGTGGTTGGTCAGAGGGACTACCGAAAGTTTGGGATGGTAGAGGCACATATAGACATCCTGCTTGGTAGCAGCTGCTAATATTTCGGTGTGGCCAGAAAAAAATACTCCTGCTTTACTAATGTATTCTTTGGATACCGGCAGTGTGAGCAGGGAACTATTTTCTAATGCTAAGACATATTTAATCGCTCTCTGAAAGGCTTGGTATGAGCGTAAAGCAAGCGAAGAACTGGGGGAGCCCGGCTGGTAACTTTTACCGCTTTGTTGTAATAAAAAGAGAGGTTTAGTAGATTTTTTTGTTAAAAGAATTTGCTGTATTTCTTTAGCATCATCAGGTGCTTCGCGGATGTCAAATATTTTTTTTACACGCTTTTCGTCAGGTAGAAAAAGATCCCCAACAATAACTAATTTTTTTAACCAGGCCAACTCATTGGTTTTAAAATATGTATTCTTATGTTCGAGAAGTCGTAGTAAAATTTCCCAGCCAATACCTGCGACATCCCCTTGCGAGACAATTACTGTTGTTGAGTGCTGCTTTTTTGCCATTGGCTATAAGCCGCAGGCTTAAAATTAGCCAGCTTGCCCGCGCTCTGGTTTTTCTACCGGGCGTCCGCTTTTAGGGAACAAAGTATGTTCGTTCAGGTTGTCTTTGGCATATTCGGCTTCAATAAGGTCTTTGGCCGAAACTTTAAGGTCATTGGCAATCACACAGCGGCCTTCAAGAATCACGCCATTCTGGATAATAAGCTCAGGGGTTTTAATGTCGCCATAAATTTTAGCAGTTGGCAAGAGCATCACTCGGTTGCGGGCGGTTATGTTACCAATGATGACGCCTTCTACGATAACCGAGTTGGCCACTACATTGGTTTTAACTTTGCCGGTGGTGCCGATATAGAGTTGTTCGGCTTGTAGGGA
>CALHRC010000129.1 GCA_938038265.1 uncultured bacterium | reverse complement strand
GGGATGGGTTTTTCCTATCTGTTCAGGAATTTCTGAATAGCAAAGCCAGCGCTTGCCCGAGGGGGGCAGTTAGTTACTAAAACAAATATAACGTTAGATAGATGTTACATCCTGCCATAGTTATGGCACCCCCAGTAGGTGGGAAATTGCCCATCCGTTCAGGAATTCCTGAACAGCAAAGCCAGCGCTTGCCCGAGAGGCTTTTAGTTACTAAAACAAATATAACGTTAGATAGACATTATACCCTGCCATAGTTATGGCACCCCCCAGTAGATGGGGAATTCCCCATCTGTTCAGGAATTCCTGAACAAAAGTGGCACTACATCCCCCCTTGGAGCTTGTTAGTTACTAAAACTTGTGTTATGTCACCTTGTGAAGGGCTGTTAGTTACTAAAACAAATATAACGTTAGATAGATGTTATATCCCGCCATAGTTATGCCACCCCCAATAGGTGGGGAATTCCCCATCAGTTCAGTAATTCCTGAACAGAGTTTTCCTTATACAGCATGGAATTCCATACCCCGGCGTGTCTTACAAAAGCAAAGCTGGGGGTAGTGGAAGCCCGGCAGGCTTAGGTTGAGGGTTACCGGGAACCGGTGCCTTAAGTTTTGTTTGTTGCGGCGTACGCCACAACAAACCGGCATAAGTTTTTGGGGCAGGCCCTGGCCGGTGCCTCCGAAGGGGGGTTGCTGGGGGGCTTAAGCCCCCGGCTTTACTTGGTTGCTGTGGAATTTTATACCATAGTTATGGCATTCTTTAAGAACCTAAGTTGGTGGTTGTTACTTACGAATTGCCACTATAGGGAATTGCTGAGATGCGTACAGATTGCCCAGCCGAATTGCTTGACGTAGGCTCTGACAAAACCAGTTTATGCCTTATGGATATCAGGGTTCGGGATCTTGGCAGACACAAAATTCTCGAAGTGGATGGCGATGTCGATCTGTATAACGTAGGCGAACTCAAGCAAGCAATTTTCCGTATGGTAGAAGACGATGATGTTAAGTCACTGGTGATTGATATGAAAGGAATTCTCTATATGGATAGCTCAGGGGTTGGCGCTCTTGTGGCCGGGCAGAAAAAGATGAAATCGCAGGGTGGGAGATTTTCATTACTTAACATTAACGAAGACGTATTGACTATTCTCAAGCTGGCGACACTTGATAAATTTTTTACCATTTATTTCAGTGAATCAGAGCTTGAAAAAATCGAATGAATATTTTACTGTTATATGGTGGTCGATCTGGCGAACATGAGGTTTCTTGCGTTTCTGCCGCATTTGTGGAGCAGAACTTACAGGCTGCCGGCTTTCATGTGGTGCCGGTCTATATTGATCATGAGGGACAGTGGCAGTTGCAGCGCCGCGTTCATAAATTTGCTGTTGATAATGAAGCTAATCCCTGTGGTTTAAGTTTTGCTCAACCTAAGCCCAGACTCGGGGATATTGAAATTGATTTTGGTTTTTCTATTGTACACGGAACTACTGGTGAGGATGGAGCTTTACAGGGACTTTTTGAAATGTACCGCCTGCCCTATGCCGGCTGCGGGGTAGCTGCTTCGGCGATCTGCATGGATAAATTTTACATGCGTGAGATTTTCTCTCGGGCAGGTTTGCCGCAGGTAAAATACATCCGCCTTGACTTAACCCACCAAGCAAAGATGGATGACTATTTGCGAGACATTGAAACTTCTTTGGGTTACCCTGTTTTTACCAAGCCCTGCAATATGGGCAGCTCAGTTGGGGTAAATCGCGCCGTTGATTTTAATTCCTTAAAAAAGGCGGTGACCGATTCTTTTCTGTACGATGATCATATTTTAATTGAACAAGGCAAGCCTGTGCGTGAAATTGAGCTGGCTGTTCTCGGTAACTATCCTCACTATATAGTGTCAGGTGCAGGCGAGATTATTCCCGCGCATGAGTTTTATTCGTATGAAGCCAAATATGTTGACCCCAATGGGGCCAGTCTGGTGATGCCAGCTGAAATTTCACCTGAGGTGCTTGAAAAATTACAACAGCTTGCTCGTCAGGCTTTTGCTGCAGTTAGGGGGGATGGATTTGCCCGGGTCGATTTCTTCATCAGCAAGGAAGATGGCTCTATTTATGTAAATGAAATTAATACTTTACCAGGCTTTACTCCGGTGTCCATGTTTCCCATGCTGTTTGCCAAAGCCGGCATCGCCGGTCCTGAATTACTCAAGAAAATTGTCGAACTTGGCCTACAACGTTATGAGCGGCGGCAGTCGCTGCGTCATCGCTATGCTCACTAAAGAAGGGCGCTATACCCTGAGTTTGCATAAGCGCCCCGGCGAGCGCGCTCATCTCGATTTGTTCCTTGACACGGGCGCCGAGAAGTTGTCTCATTATTATCTCTCACTGGTTGATCGCAAGCGCCACAGCGCCAGACAGATCTTTCGTCGTGGCCAGCCCCACCGCCAGCAGTACCTGCATTTTTCGGGTTCTCTGTCTGACAACCGGGGTAGAGTACGGATTATTTCACGTGGCCGCTGGCGCAATCGCCGCGGTTCTGTGCCGCAAAACCCGCTTGTCAGAGTGCGGTTACCTGCAAAATTCGCTCGCCATGGGTGATGAAGCGCAATTTCCCTTTAACATCCCGCTGGGCGATCTGTATCTTGTCAGAACACCGGCTGTTGCAACCCCACAGACAACAGAGACATTAGTTGAAAAATTACACAGGGAACACCGCGGGCTAGAAGCGCAACTGCGTGCTACAATCAGCGAGCTTAAGCGTGAGCTTGAGCGCACAAAAAGCCGTATAAATATGGTTGCGGCGTCCACTGAAGAACCGCTGTCTTTTGTGTCGGTGCCGGAAAAAATTCTGGCGCCAGATGGCAGCTCACAGCAAGACTACCGTCCGTGAAAAAAATTTTATTGATTCTTTTGTTTCTTATGGCTGCGCTGCAGGCACAGCCTGCCGAAGAGGAAGTCGCTGGCGGCTTTCTCGCGCTCTCTGTTGCCGCAGGAGCCGATATATCCGCCGGCGAGGCACAGCCCGTAGTCGCGCTTGATTTTGCCGGCGCCTCTGAAGATTATGATATTCGCACGCGTATCGGTCTGTTGTACAATGCGGTACTGGTTACAGAAACTTTTCATAACCGGTCGGTCGGCGGCTTGTACCCGTTTTCATTTTTTGCGTTTGAGGTTGATTATACTGTGAAACGGTTCAAGACAGTCGCGTTGCAGGCCGGTTATCTGCTCGCCCACCAGGGCTACCTATACGAAGGCTTTAGTCGGCCCACCTACCAACTGCAGTTGGGACTGCGCGCCGGGGTACTGTGGTTTTTCCACAGAAATTTCATGTTGCGGGGGGATATATCTCTGCCTGTCGGGCTTTACCGTCACAACCTGAGCGGCTCCTTTGTCGCGCGCGGCCAGGTAGAACTCACCTGGGATCCGCTTGGGCCAATTGAAAATCCAAACAGTGACTCAGCCTTTTATGCCATTGGCCTTGAGAGCGAATATCTGTCTTTTTCCGCCTATGGCAGAGACTACGAAGCAATGCGCTACCGGCCTTATTTCAGGTTTTCTCTGCTGTACTAAGTTACAAATCGTAACCTTCAAACATAGGCCTTGTCGGGCTTTGGGTTACTCCCAGAAATGGTTCTTGATGGGGAATTCCCCATCTAGTTCAGGAATTCCTGAACAAGGATTGCTTATATCCCCCCGTATGGTTTTTTTAGTTACTAAAAACCTTGGTTTTATGTCACATGTTGGATGGTTTCTGGTGTAGATTTCGATGCCCTGGTGGGGAATTCCCCATCTAGTTCAGGAATTCCTGAACAAGGATTGCTTATATCCCCCGTATGGGTTTTTTAGTTACTAAAAACCTTGGTTTTATGTCACATGTTGGATGGTTTCTGGTGTAGATTTCGATGCCCTGGTGGGGAATT
>CALHRC010000128.1 GCA_938038265.1 uncultured bacterium | reverse complement strand
GCCGCCCTTGCCGTTTTCGGCTCCCCCCGGGGCTTATAAACCCTCGGTTTCCTAAACATCCCCGCTAAGGGAATTTACTAACAGAAAACCACCGACGGAACCAACTGCCCCACCTGTTCAGGGATTCGAAGAACAAAAAACACCCTGGTGGGAATTTACCAGCAAAAAATTAGCTAACGGATATAAAACCTATATAACGTTATATCAGTTTAGGCAGATTTTGCTTAGGTAAAGCTGCTACTTACCGCGAGTAGGGACATCACTTGGGTACCTTAACTTAAGGCAGGCTACGCACGCAGCGGGCATAAGGCCCGGTAAGAGTACTATTGGCATTTTTATCCCGGGTGCTCATCATATTAACCCCCAAACTCGCCCAGTAGTGGGTGAGGCCAAAATTTAAGGTCCAGGTATGGGGAAAGAGGCTGGTATTGCTGGAGTCATTCTCATTAAAAGAGACATTGGTAGTTGAGCTCAAATAGTTAGGGGTCCGGGTTGCATGGGTTGCGCTGCCCGGCGAATTAGGAAAAGCCGTTTCATCGAGGGCTAAAGTGCCAGTAAAGGTTTTGCTATAGAGGGTGCGCAGTTCCTGGATATTGGGCAGCCGCCAATCGGTGTAAGTTGCCAAAGTAAGGCTTTCACAGTAGTTCAGCGCCCCTGTAAGATCACCTGCCACCCATTTTTTAGAATTTGGCGTACCACTTTCACAACTAGAACCACTTTGGCCATCCAAGCAGCGCTGCCACATAAGGCCGTGGTGGTTATCGCTCACCACATCTGTAGCAACAGTAAAGGTACGGGCAGACCGTGCGGGGGCATCCCCACTGACACAGAGCACATGGGCTTTTTTGGCGGGATCAAAAGGCGCATAAGCTTTGTAGTTGCCCGTAGCAAAATCCACTACCATTAGTTCAAAAGATAGCTCATCCGGTTGGCCTATAGCAGCATAAGCAGGGCGTTTTACTCCGGTGGATGTCCAATAGGGAGCTTCACCAATTTTATAGGGGAAATAGCGTTTGACAACAGCATTGCTACCTGCTCTAGTTAAGTTATATTCATCAAACAGCACTGCCGGGCCCTTGTAAGGGTAACCACTTTCTCGGCCATTATAGTAGCCATAGTCCACGATGGTCATCAGTTCATCAAAGCGCGGTAGGCGCCAGTTCGTTTTGTTGGCATACCCTTGGGAATTATTCGCTACATTTAAGAGCCCACAGACGGCAATAGCTTCTTGCCATGAATATAAGCCAGGGTCGCGGATACAAGGCTCTGCTGCATAGTAGCTATCTGTTCTAAATTCAGGTGGTCTTTTTAAGGTTTTACTTGGCATACTGCAAGATGCCCAGGTTAGGTTGGTGGTAGCATCTTCTGTAATGACAGGTCGGATGGTAATGTCATTGCCATTGGCATCTTGTACAGTAAAGTTATGCGCTACGTTATTCAGTGGCCCATCCATTAAGCGGCGGTTGGGGGGCGCCCCCAGGTTATCTTCATAGTGGCCATTTTGCCCCGGGGGGTGTGTAATACTATACAGTGTATAAGTATGGCTACAATTGGCATCTAAAACCCAGGTTTCACTGCCGGGGGTACCGTTAGAATCATAAAAGCAAGAATACTGGTTTGTTTTAAGTAGCGGGAAAAAGGTGTCATAATATCCTACTGAAAAACGCCGCAGTGGCTCGTTATTACTGACCGGTACTTTCAAGGTAGTGAGAAAGGCAGTTGAGGGTTTATAGCCAATGACGGCATTTTCAGGCAATTGCCCCCACGAAAGGTGCAGGCGTACGGTATAAGAGTCTAGCCATTCTAAGCGCGAGTATTCTAAAGATAAGGGGGTTAGTTCTTCCCGCGCGGGGGTACCTGGGCCCTCATTGACAGTGCTTACTAAATAAACTTGTATGGCGCTGACATCACTAATTGCTTGCATTGGCTGGTCAAAAATAAGGTCAATATACTTAGTAGCGGGATCCACATTGCTTTGGTTGTTATCAGGCACACTGCCAATCACTTTGGGGGTAGGCCCCGGGGGGCGGCGTTTTACATAGCGGCACTCTTCTTTGGTTTTTTCTTGTAAGCAATACTCTACCGCATCATCCACTACGGGATCAAAGCGCTCAAAACCGCCATCACAAAAAAATAATAAAAAATTGAGCGCTACACCCAAACCTACCTTTACCCTGGGATAGATATGTATCATTTGGTTTACAACCTCTTTTTAATTTTTATACGATTCTATAAAGCATAGGTTTCTCTTTTTTATACCCCTGGCAGCTTAGTTGCAAAACGTAAGGCGGTTTTTTTGTCACTTAAGTCTAACTCATATTGGCGGCGCAATAAGTTTAGTTGGATTTCTCTTTCAATTTTCGAGCTATATTTTTCTACACTCGGCTCTTCTGCTCGTTGAAAAGTCTTCATATAGGCTACTGCATAACCCTTACCATAAGGATAGGGGGTACTTACCCGTACGTTTTTATAAGCTGCTGCTAAAATAGCATTATCGGCATCACTGCGCCTTTCTTTTTCGCGAAAATCATCGGGATTATTATAGGCTTGCACGTAACGAATGCGGCTTGGTTTGGGAAAGGTTGCTTGCAATAGTTGGGGAATGAGCGCCTCAGCTTCTTCTTTGCTAAAGCAAAAATATTCTTCTACAAGCACAGCTTGCAGTCGTGCATAGCGGTTTAGGTTTGCATGATAGACATCATAGATTTCTTCCATAGAAACAGGTACTTCTATGGGCTCATCGGGATAAATTCCTTTACCGGCAATGCCATATTTTACGCGCACAAACTTATCGGCAACTTGAGATAAATCCCACCTTTGCAGTTCACTTTCATAAGCACGGTAATTATGCCGCATTTCATCGTGAGCCACTTTGGCTAAGAAAGAGCGTATTTTTTCAGGTAGGGCATCTTTTAAGGGTTTGCTATCCAACCCTAAAAAAGTTTTATACTCTAAAGTAGTCACGGCTAAACGTAAATCGGCTAAGGTAATATCCCCCCGTTTCCAGCTACCTAAAATAGTAGTTTTCTCTGTGCTACCCCCTGCCCGAAAGCGTTCGATCGCGGCTATGGCGCTGCTCGGGTTAACTTTCACATCATAGTATTGAAAGACATCGCTAAAAGAAAAATCCCCCCCTAACTTTTGCCGCCAATACGCAAACGCAGCTTTACTATAGCGACTTTTATTTTGCAGGGCTAAAAATTGTTGAAAATACTCATTTTTTTCTATTTTTAAGTCTAAAGCTAAGGCACCTAAGGCCTCATAGGTCTTTAATTTTTCTAAAAATTCTTGTTCAATTTCTTTTTCACTAACTCCTTTTTGCAGGCGCTCTATTTGTTCATCTTTATATATATCTAAAAGCATTGTATAGGTGCCGCGAGAAAACTCACCCGCTTGGGAGCGAATGACAATATCCCGACAGTGCAGTAACAACAGACAAAGCCCACTTAGTAACAATAACTGTTTCATACCCTTACGTATTATCACAAGCGGCACTGTTGCGACATCTCCGTAAATCGATGACTCCTTTTTCATAGATAATGGCCATTTCAGCAATGGCGCTCTGTACTGCCCACTTCATAACATTGCCCCAGACAGTTGAACTACTTGTTGTCAGTTTATTATAGCCGGCCCGAAACATAAGGTGGTAGGTAAAAAAAGCTTGTTCCGTTAGGTGATTTTGGATGCCGCCAACAGCTCCCGTGTAGCGATTTTGTCGCGAGCGAAAGAAGGCTTGCGCTTGGGTAAAGTTTTCAATATTTTTACTGGAATCATTACCCCCCACCGTGCGCTTGCCATAGCGCTCATCCACCCATTCCTCATACTTGGCGTGATTGTACCCCAAAGTGGACCATATGTGAGTGGGTTGGTTAAAGTCCCCCGTCCAGTGTTGCACAACACCAAGCCATAACAATTGACTTGCGGGGATTGAATAATAACGACCAACAATGGGGCCTTGTTGAAGGGAATCATTGCGACTCTGTAACCCCTCTAAGAAAGCCTCATTGTAATAAAAGGTAGCCGCATTATCACCCGGTTCAGCAATGACCCAGTCTTCATCGCCATCCAGCCAGGTGCCATCGCCGGGATAAGCATTGGGAATTTGAAAAGAGCCATCTACGGTTGCTCCCTTGTCGGGACAGGGATTAAAGATAGCCATATCACTATAACAGTTATAATTCGAGCCATTACTCTGGGCAATTTGCATATTGGTGGATGGAGTACCTACTGGGGTAGTTGAGCCGTTCTGGCGATAATCTATGGCGGTGTTATTATTAGGTACCACGCCATATTTTTCGCCACACTTAGAGTGGGTGCAACCTGGCAAATTGATGGTACCTTTAGAATTATTGATTAAAACAGCTAAACCCCAATCATATCCTATATCGGGAAAACCATAGCTGGCATTATAGCCATACCCATCAAAATCATTGTAATTACTGGTGCGGATTTGTTTGTTATTGTCGTTTTTAGTAAGTAAGTTTAAAAAATGTTGCATTGAGGTATAGTTATTTTGCATAATCTGAAAACCAAAGGTATCTTCTAACCAGTCAATTTGAAAACGCCAATCAAAATCGGTAAAATCATCCCAAAAAAAATCCATCACAAAGTCTGGCGCAATACCCCCGACACGGGCTATCCCATGGGCCCCATAGTGCCGCCAATCAGCATTGGGACCACTGCAGTTTTCAACATGACCATATTGTACTTGGTCGGTTGAGCCAAATAAATCCTGGCAATAACCTGTATAGCGCCCACCCGCTTTGGCTTTTAAGTAATCAGCCGCCCACTGCATTTGGATGCTGCCATACATCTCCATAAAAATCATGGCATCTTCAGGAAAGTTTTTATGGGCCCCATGAGTATAACCATACAGAGAAGTAAAGACATGGCTTGCTAATATAAAAATCACTATTTTTAATTGCCATATAAGTGAGGATGTTTTTTTCTTTGTCATGATCTTCCTCCTAACGGTTAATAAAAATAGCTCGAAACTCACTGGTTTCTAATAGCCAGCGGCGGTTTTGTTTGCCACGAGCAAATCCGCTGATAGTACCTTTTAATTCAACAATAGTATCACCGGAAAAAACAGGCTCTATAGTTAGAAAAATTGCATTGTCACCTTGCCCCTGGTTTACCGTAATTCCCTGGCCTGTTTTGAGACGAGTAGCCATATCCATTTTATCCCAAGGAGCTACTTCTTTGCGAAAAGTACGCGGCTTCATACGGCGCATGTTTTGCTCTTCTTTTTTTAAGTCTTCGGCGCTCATTTCATGGCGCACTTTGGTACGTTGTGTTGCTATCGCTGCATAGTAACCTTCGGGATCATCTGGATCTGTTTCAATCAATTCAAGACTGCTTTTTACTGGCTGAACTGGTGGCATAATTAACATAGTGCTCTCTGGCGATTTTAAGGTAAATAACAGTTGATTATCTAAACTGCTAAAACTATGCCGACTATGTAAAGGCCCCGATAACACCAAGGAAATATTGATTTTTGTGCGGGCAACGGGATCCGCCGCACCTAAGTAAAGCATTGGCTTACCTTCTTTTGTTTCCATGGTAGCCATTAAGCCAGCTACCGTCGTGGTCTTGCCATTTAATTTTAACTCGATTTCCCCTTGCTGTACAGCCGACAGGGGTACAACTAACAAGAACAGCAAGATGAAGGATGTAGCATACCAATAAGGGATTCTTGTTTTCATAGCTTACTCCTGCCGAATAAAGTTAAAATAGCCGGGATTGCTTGGCGTACTTATGTTAATGGTAGAAATGGGCCCGGGGGCAATGTCACGTAGCGTACCGTAAAAAAATCCCCGCAAGAGACCACCCGGCTGCTCATACTTGACAATGCGAATAAAGGCACTGCTGCCAGCCTCACCGGCACCCGCAACATAAATTTTTGCCTGGTCATTGTTACCTTCAGCACCATTATAGCCGGGACCCCCGCCGCCACCCGAAATAGCTGCCCGATTGTAATAAGAGATTAAAGCCCCCTGGGCTGCCGTGAGGTAGCTACTCATAGGCACCCCGGGGATAACCGGGCCAATTTGCACCGGGCCGGTTACCCTTACGTTGTAGTAACCAAATACATTATTATTGGCACCCCTTACCAATACAAAATACCATCCCTTCAACAGCGGCCGCGAAATACGGCCGTTTATACCACCCGAACCACTGTTGTCATCACTGGCTAATTCTACCCGATTGTAATTATATAACGTTATATGGGTATCGGTGGTGCCGGTGGTCTCAATGACAAAATTATTAGCCGGGCCACCCGAAGAGGCCGTGGCCACATAAAATTGATATAACGTGTAATTTTTTACATTATAGGGAATAGCTCGAGTATCGCCGCCAATGCCATTCATTACATAGCCCAAGGTATCTGGCCCATTGACGGGGATGGTATGGGCTATAAGAGCATCTGCCGGTAAAACGTTGGGATAGTTGGTGTAGTTGAGATCATCTAAATGCAAA
This sequence comes from uncultured bacterium, assembly GCA_938038265.1. Classification (GTDB taxonomy): domain Bacteria; phylum Spirochaetota; class Leptospiria; order Turneriellales; family Turneriellaceae; genus CALHRC01. The sequence goes on along the minus strand of CALHRC010000128.1, from coordinate 2,661 downwards.
TAAATAGCACTGGCGTCTTGTTTGCGAATGGCCATATTAGCATGTTGGCGATTATCAATTAAACTGCGCTCCCTGGCAGTAATCGTCAAACCAATTTTACCAGTAAGAAAAGGCTCATAAGATTGCTTGATATCCGCACTAAATTCTTTTAAGCCCCCTGCATCAAAATGAATACCTAAGGGGTGCATTTGGTTTAAGTCGCGCTCTGAACAATCGGGGGCACAAGAAGCATCTTCCCCATAGTCTTTATTGACACTGACGTAAATATTGCCTGCATGGCTTTTCTCTAAACTGCTATTGTAGGTAAATGTAAAAGCATGCTTGGCTATTTCATCGCGACCGGTAAAGCCGGAGCGGCTCAATTCAATAGTAAAATTTTCACCATTAGTAGGTGCCGCCCCCGGAATACCTACTCGAAAGACACCCCCACCCCAAGGGATATCCGCAAAAGAGAAAGTACCCACTTGAGCTTTAGCTGAAGTGGTATCCGAGGTAACAAAAGTACCGCGTCTTAAAATAACCAGAACCCCATTGACAGGTTGGTTACTATAAAAGTTACGCACCTGACCTGACAAGAAATAGGTGGGGGCCGGTAAGGTACAAAATTGCCGCGGATTGCTTGGCACTACATTGTCGCCCGCAGCGGTAACCATATAAGAAAAAGTTTGGGTAGCATAAAATGGTTTACTAATGCGCAGGTGGTAGGTGTCATTTAATTTAATTTTATCACTGCTAAAGCAAAAGGTACCATCTTGCGGTGGTGACCCTCCACAACCTTGGTTAGCCGTATTTTGCGTCAAAATAATATGGGTAAAAGTAGGATTGGTGGAAACCTCAACTAAAGCACCATTGACATAATTCCCATGCCCTGCCTGGGGTATGCCGGGCGGTGTGCAACTGGTACTTTCTTGCAAGCGCCCCGTAATACGCACATCGGGCATCAGCCGCAGAGGAGAGCCTATCATCGTGTTACTGCCCGTAGAGGTAATTTTAACTTTAGTTACCTTAGTAAAGTAATTGGGGTAGGAAATAGTAACATCATATTCTTTACCCGTATGAAAAAAGACAGTGTCCGCGGCTGTAGTAAAAAAGTTGCCGTTGGCATCGGTAGTTTTCGTTATTAAATCATAGTTAGAATCCACTATGGTAACGGTGGCACCTGCTAAAGCACCACTGCCAGCCAAACATTGGTTGCCTGTGTTGCCATCTAAAACACAGCCCTGTATAAAACCAAACTTGCGGTAAAGACGAGTAGGGCTGTTTAATATAGTACTAACTGCCCCCGCAACCGCCGCTATAATATCCGAACGGGGGGTATAATAGTTTTTGTAAATAGAGACAATATAGGTGCTATCATCGGCAAAGAAATTGGAAGCCAGCGTAAAGCGTCCCGCGACATCGGTAGTAGCCACTATGGCATTATTCAATGTATCATAGACCACTACATTGGCATTGGGTAGAGGGTCATAGGTAAAATCATCCAACACCTGCCCGGTGATTACTTTGGGCTGGTAAATATCTTCAGGATCTGCCCCTAAAATAGGGAGCACGACTTCCCCTATATCTATCCGTAAATTGGGCAACTCAAAGACAGCTGCTTTTGCGCGGCGTTCAAACAAAGGACGGTAAAAACTTAACTGCACCCCATCGCGCCGTGACACACCCGGTATTTCTAATACAAAAGTACCATTACTTTGGGTACTGGTCTGGTATAAATTCCCTTGAAAATTCACTGTTACCTGTACATCTGCTAAACCAGTATTTTCAACCGTAATGACACGGCCAGTAATCACCCCCAAACCTTTCGTCGAACCCACTTGACCAGGTATTTGGCGATCTACTTGAAAACAGCCCATTAAGCCTAAGGAAGCAAGGATTAGTAGCGTCAACAACCTCTTCATATATTTTTTTTCCCTATAGACTATATATCAAATATTTAGCGCCCATATTAATAATAAAATTATGCTCGGCGGTGGGGCCCGTGACAAAAATAAGACTTTTGGTATCATTAAAATTATCTGATAACCCCCGCGCATAACTAAAATCAACAAAGCTCATGAGTTTCCAAATCTGCATTTCAATCCCAAAGCCTGTTTGCAGACCAAAGACAAAACCATTGGCATAAGGTGAATAATCATAGAGGCCGCGCGCCGAGCCATTAAAGGTGGATGTCACTTCAATTTCCGTGGAGAGCAGAAAATTAAAATACATCCCCCCTGTGGCATAGACAAAAAAGGGCTTAAGCCATTCTTTATGAGCCAAAAAGCGCGGGAATTTTAAGTTGCCTAAGCCATAGCGCGCCCCTCCCAAGAGAGCAGTTTTAATATAATCAGCACGGGCAATGGCTGTTTGCCGGGGGTTATAGCCCACCTCTTCGGTAATCTTCAAACGACTTTGGGTATAACCTAAATCTAACACCCCAAGCCACAGACCACGGTGCACATACTCACCCCGCAGCCCTAAATCTGGTGACAGGCTGGCCCCAGCAGCATTGGGCGTTGTCGCAGATGTTATAGTCATTGCCGTGCGTCCCCCCACAAAAATATTATGCCGCTTGTATTCAATGGGCGGTGTCTCCTCCCTTTCTAAATCACCGCGAGCACTGCGGCGCAGAGAAAGCTTGCTTTCTTTCTTTCTCTCTTCTTCTTCTTTTTCTTTTTT
>CALHRC010000127.1 GCA_938038265.1 uncultured bacterium | reverse complement strand
TTACTTAACACTAATCACTTTATCGGTTCCATCAAAGGTATTGCTGGTAGTTCAATTCCAGACCTGAAACAAATTGGTAATCGAGACAAGATTTTAGAATTAGAATGATAAATTTGTTCAATAAAGCACGTACCCCTAACCGCAGCTATACGTAAGCGGTAATTTTGTGCTTGACTGAAAGTGAAGTGCTAAAAGTTCCCATGTGTGTAGCTGAAAACGTTAGGCGGTATTTTGCAAACAGAGAATAAATATGAATGAACAAGAATGAGTTAAAAATTTGATTTCTAAAATAGAAAACTCTCTTAAGAGAAAAAGATGATAATATTAAAGTGAATGAAGGAATTAGATTACCCGATTCAAACGAAATCACAATGTATTCGGTAAATCATCCATTGGAATTTAATCAAGTTGGCTACGAGACAGACATTTTAGTTTTTGAGCAACTGAGCACAAAGAACTGGAAACCTAAATTATCATTGAAACAAAAATAAATAGGATAACGACACATGACGCAATAACATATAGCCCAAAAGCTTAGACACATAAAAATGTGCCTCCTTATTTGCGGTATGGAATTTTAATAGGCAATCGTAAAAATTACCCATTAGCAGGGAGATTGTTTCGCCACGGCAACATTTTGATTTTATGCAATCTTGGAAAAGTTTTAAGGCTGATGACAGGGATGGTCTGAATTAATTGAAATTCTTAAAAACGAAATTGCAGCAAGTAAAATTCTTGAAGAAATTTTATTTAACTCCAGGTCAATAACAAGGGAAAGATATACAATATTATACCGACCACTGGTATTAATAATACGACTTAAAATCGGGGCACTAGAACACAAAAAAGCAAAAGGAACACGAGAAAATTAGGGTGGCAAAAACTGTGACCATCCAAAATTAGAAAAAATTAGAAAAGAGTATTATTTAGTAAGTGATCTTGGTGATTACATTTCTATCCAGTGCAGAAAGAAGTTTACCAGAAGTGAGATGGAAAAAATTTCGAATACACGGCCAAATATCACTTGACACAGCAGAGCCAAAATATTTTCTGGCGCTTTAGGTACCAATATGAAAGCAGATATCCATCCCGAATACGTAGAAACTGTCATTCGCTGCGTCTGCGGCGCAGAGTATAAGACAAGATCAACCGCCAAAGAGATCCACGTGGAAATCTGCGCTAGTTGTCACCCATTTTTCACTGGAAAACAAAAGTTAGTTGACACCGCTGGCCGTGTTGACAAATTCAAGCGTAAATACAAAATGAAATAATGAATGTTCTGCGGGTAATATCGCCGGCGGATTACTTATCCAGCAAAATAATTTCTACCCGCCGGTTACGGGCGCGCCCTTCTTCGCTCTTGTTGTCGGCTACCGGGAATTTTTCTCCCATACCTTCAAAACTAATTTTCTCCGGTGCGATTTTAGTGCGTGCAGCCAGGTAATTCGCAACAGTACGGGCCCGCTCTTCAGAAAGCTGCTTATTAAACTCATCGGAGCCAATGTTATCCGTATGACCAAGTACCCTGATTTGTCGTTCTGGAGCCCTACTCAATATAGCGCTAACTCTGTTGAGCACTTCGCGGCTCTGTGAGGTCAGCTCAGCGGAATTATAACTGAAGAGAACGTCGGGCAGCGTAATGCGAATGCCCTGTTCGGTGAGGTCGGCCTGCGCTGCCGGCTGGCCTGCTTTGGCGTCGGCCTGCAGACCACTTTGCAGTTCAGCAAGTAGCTCCTGGCGCTGCTGTTCTGGCAGGGGCTTAATCTTTCGGTAGAGGCTGCGGTGCTTGATTTGGTATTCTTGGGTTTCGCCCGATTCATAGATCATCAGTACATTATAATCTTCCTGTGAATAGTAGGGAATACTTTCTTTTTCATCCCACAGCCAGACTGCCTGCACCAAACCGAACATCCGGCGAGGAAGCAGAGTTGTCTTTTTACTTGCCTCATAGTTGATCTGGTAGTTCGTCTGTATCTTATGAAGCACTTTTAATCCATCTTCCGTGCTAATTATATCTCGGCCTAAATACTCATAGCGCACCTCAACTGGAATGCTCACTACCTCACCCGCCTGCATGACTTCTTCCCCGGCCGCTGTCCAGCGGTAGCCGGGTTTCATTGGGTTTTCTTCGTCTGCAGGATCTGCCGGCGGAAAGGCCGGAATATGGCGGATATTGGGCATATATTGTTTTTCAGGGACCAGATATTCGCCGGTGGGCTTGAGGATAAAATCACCGGTATAATACTCTTCTTCTTTGTAAGGAGCCTTAGCTTTGCTTTCAGTACGGATATGACTGCGGAAGGTTCCCGAAATACGGTAACCCTGGGGTTCGAGCCCCTTGACTTCGAGCAGCACCCGATGAAAGACATTGCGTCTTATGGGTTGGCCATTGACCTTGACATCCTGTTCGCCAAACTTACGCAGCTCGACTACCTCTCCCGGATTTAATCGCCAGCGCAATAGTTTACCCGCCGCCTCTTCAAAGACAGTCGCTGAACGCCCAGATGCCTCTTCGCCCTGTTGCGCACCCAGGCAGGCTGGAGACAGCAGCAGATAGATCAGAATTCTCTTCATGCCTCTTTACGGATTCCCTAAAAAGACTGCCCACATTTGCTGTCATGTACGATGGGGGATATACAATATATATGGAGACAGCCTTTCAGTGAATCCTTTACTATAATAAGACGAAATATTTTTCATATCAGCATCTTTTATTTTAACTAATAGAGGTTGCTTTTTATTTCCAAAACAGGCTGTACAGAGTGTTTTAGCAAAAACCAGAGGTCGCTTATGTATTTTTTTCGTCCGGCTCTGGCTTTGGCACGCAACCCAACAGCAGCCCGGCAGAAAATCCATTACCGTATTTTTCAGGAGTTTTCTTTTGAACTATCCAGTATTGCTGGTTTAGGCCAGCAAGTAAAAGCCGCATTGGCGCATCTCCATCCCCCCCTGCTGCAACACTGCAAAACGGAGACCGACCGCCAAAGCGAAAAGTACCTATTTCACCTGCCCGGCAAAGGCAATATTGAAGCGGTACTGTTACAGCACCAAACCGGCCGCAAGACCCTGTGTGTCTCGACCCAGGTAGGCTGTGGGGTTGGCTGCGTGTTCTGTGCTACTGGACGCCTGGGGCTTAAAGCCAACCTCTGCGCCGATGAAATTTTACTGCAGGTGTTTCATGCGCAGAAAATTTTACGCCAGCGGGGCGAGCGACTGACCAATGTTGTCTTCATGGGGATGGGTGAACCCTTCCATAACTACCAGGCTGTGATTGACGCACTGCAAGTTCTTGCGGATGATTCCTGTTTTTCGCTGTCGCGTCGTCGGGTCACCGTATCGACTGCCGGTATTCCCCAACGTATCCGGGATTTTGCCTGTGATGCACCGGGCTTCTCCCTGGCAGTTTCTGTACATGCCGCCCGCGATGATATCCGCAATCAACTGGTACCGCTTAACCGCCGTTTTCCCCTGCAGGAACTGGTAAGCGCCCTCAAGGACTATTGGGAAATAACGGGGGGATTGACCGTCATGCTTGAGTTTACGTTAGTAGCCGGAGTAAATGACTCACCTGAGCTCGCCCAGGCTGCCGCCGCTCTGTTCGCGGGGTTACCTGTGCATGTAAATCTAATCCCCAGCAACGATACACTCTATCCACCTTCAGACGATCCTCAGGTACGTGCTTTTGCCCAGGTCTTTCGTGACCACCAGATCGCTGTCACCGTGAGGCACCGCCTGGGTGACGGTATTGCTGCAGCCTGTGGCCAGCTTGCTGCCAGCCATAAAGTTTAACCCCGCCTTAAGCTTATTTCGGAAAAAACTCGCGAAGGGATGACTCTTGTAGGGTGTATCATTTAGAACTGCTTTTACGGCGCTTCTGGTTAGGTAGCGGCTTCTTCTTACCCTTGGCGGTAACAGCTGCTTCTACCAGCAGCGAATGCTGGAATAGCCCGGTAACCCTGACGGGAGTGCCCGGCTCAAGGTATTCCCCGCCGGTTACCGCATCATAGCGGCGGTGACCAATCTGTATTACTCCTGAGGGCCGCAGGGTGGTCACGGTACGTCCTAACTCGCCCTGCAGCGCGCGTAACCGCTGGTCGCTCTCATCTTCGTCGGGATCAAGCGTCTCATTTAAGAAAAGCCCGGCCCGACTTCCGGAAGTGTGGCCAGCCAGACGCGGCAGTAAGATAAAGAAGAGCAATACACCCAATACTAGAGATAGCATGGCAATCGTCAGTACCCAGAGGCCCCCAGAGAGATCGCGCACGCCATAGGACCAGAGGATGGCGACCACCACAGCGATAATTCCCGCTATACCCGCAATGCCAAAGCCGGGGATGACGAATATTTCCAGCAAGAGCAGCAAAAAGCCGAAAGCAAATAAAGCCGGCGCGCCCCAGCCCGAAAGCCCTAAGGCAATTCGTGAGATAAAATAAATGGCGAGAAAGAGTAAGCCCAGACTGCCGGGAATTCCCCAGCCGGGGGTTCTAATCTCAATTACCAGACCGAGAAAACCAAGCCCTAATAAAATCCCCGCAATTGCAGGATGTAATAAAAATGAGAGCAATTGCTCGCGAAAGGTGGGAGAAGCTGAAATAAAAACTACCGGCTGGTCTCTGAAGACTGGAATTTCTCCCCGGGTACGCGCTAGGCCATCGGCAATTTTTAACCGCACCGCTTCTGTCGCGCTGAGCGTTAGTAAAACACCAGCTTTCTTATCGAGGCCATCGCGGGCTTTCGTTAAGATGACATTCTCATCGACAAAAGCTTCAGCAATCGCTGCATTGCGCCCACGGCTCTCGGCGGTAGCCCGCCAGGCAGCACGGGCCGCGGAGACTACCTTCTCAGGCGCCTTCTGCATACCCTCCTGGTTTATGGTGATGGGCTGTGCCGCCCCAATGACGCCCTGGGGGGCCATATAGATCTTCTCGCAGGCCAGGGCTACCAGCGAGCCAGCCGATATGGCGTGTGAATTTACGAAGCAGACGGTCGGTACCCGACTTTTTAAGATATGATCTTTTATGGCAAAAGTAGCGGTTAATTCCCCACCCGGAGTATTGATTTCAAGTAAGACCCAGGCATAGTTTTCTGCCGCAGCCTGTTCCAGAGCCCGCTCGAGAAAGGAAGCATAGACAGCATCTTCCATTTCATCCATGCGATGGGGATGGATGTGCAGAACACGCAAAGGCTCGGCGGCGGTTAGCGAAGAAAGCAAAAAAATAGCCCCGGCAATAAATCGTATCATGACAGAATTCCAATAGGATGAGTACGGCTGTCACGCTTTTTTTGTGCCTTCAGCATTCCACCCAGGGAATCCCTATTTTTCGACTTTCCCAACAAAGTGACCGCACTTCGGCTATGGAATTCCCCACCAGAAAACCATCCCAATGGGACATAATATAGCTTTTTGAGTCACTAACAAGCCCTTACAGCGGGATGTAGTGCCACTTTGGTTCTTAAGAATTCTAAGAACTGATGGGGAATTCCCCACCAAGAACCATTGGGGAAAGGCAAAGCCCGATAAGGTTTAGGTTTTAGGGTTACGTAATCCCCAAACACCCTACGGCTTGACAGGGTGTTTCTTAAATCAGACAAAACCGATATGAGTGAAAAACCGCAGGCAGATAAGAAAGGAGAAAAAAATCCCTGGTCACATACCATCCACCTGCCGCAGACTGAATTTCCCATGCGCGCCGAACTGGCCAAAAGAGAGCCGCAGATTATCGAATACTGGCGCCGCGAAAATATTTACCGCCGCCTGCAAGACGCGCGCCAAGACGCACCCACGTTTATTCTGCATGACGGGCCGCCTTATGCCAACGGAAATTTTCATGTAGGCCATGCGCTCAATAAAATTCTCAAAGACATCATCAATAAAATTCATCTCATACAAGGGAAACGAGTGCCCTTCGTACCGGGCTGGGATTGCCATGGCCTGCCAATTGAATTAGCAGTACTCAAAAAACTTGCTAACAAAAAAGATGGTTCCGACAAAGATCCCATTCGTATCCGTAAAGCTTGTCGGGAATACGCAACCGAATTTATCCGGGTACAGGCCGAAGACCAGAGCCGGTTTGGGGTGTTCTGGGATGATAGCCAAGCCCGTCAGCTTAAGGCGGATAACCAGAAGGACTATTCGTCTTTTTACTATACGATGAGCCCTGATTATGAAGCGGCCATCCTCGAAGTGTTTGCTGAACTTCATGCACAGAATTTAATTTACAAAGGTAAGCGCCCGGTACTCTGGTGCCCGGTAACTGCGACGGCCCACGCCGAAGCTGAAGTGGAATACGCCCAACATACCTCACCCTCAATCTATGTCGCTTTTCCAGAAACCACAGGAACAAACCGCGCCGTTGTCATCTGGACCACAACTCCCTGGACTTTGCCGGCAAACTTGGCGGTCTGTTTCCATCCTGAGTTTCAGTACGCCCAATATGCCACCGAAGCCGGCAACCTGGTTATTGCTGAAGGGTTAGAAGAAAATTTTTTTCAACATACGGGATTGTCATTCACCGCAAAAACTTTACTTTCTCACGACGAAGTTGCCTCCTTCAAAGTAAACCATCCGTTCCTAAACAGAGAAAGCAAAGTCATCTTTGGCGATCATGTAACATTAGAAGCCGGTACCGGCATTGTGCATACCGCCCCTGGTCATGGACAAGACGACTATGTCGTCGGCCTCAAGTATGGACTCGAACCATTTTCGCCCGTAGATCACCGGGGGCGCTATACTGATGAATTTCCGCTAATGCAGGGTGTGAATGTCTTTGAAGCTAATGATAAAATTATCGAATTGCTACAGCAGAAAAAAGCCCTCCTAAAAGCTTCCCAGATAACCCACCAATACCCACACTCTTGGCGCTCACACTCGCCGCTAATTTTCAGAGCCACCCCCCAGTGGTTCCTTAAAATTGACCCGCTGAGAGATCGGGCGCGGCGCGCTGTCAATGAAACTACCTGGATTCCCGCCTGGGGGAAAAATCGTTTTGAAGGCACTATCGAAAATCGCCCGGACTGGTGCCTTTCACGGCAACGCTACTGGGGGGTACCCATTCCAGCCTTCCGCTGCCAGAGCTGCGGTGAAACCCATATAAACGCGCAAAGCCTGCAGCACATTATTAGCCTGGTGCGCCAACATGGCATTGAGGTATGGTTCGATCGGCCTGCGGCGGATTTACTGCCCCAAGGCAGTCGCTGCCAGTCCTGCGGCGCAACTGAATTTGAAAAAGAATCCGATATCCTCGATGTTTGGTTTGACAGCGGTGTTAGTTGGTATGCAGTTTTGAAAAAATATGCCGACCTCGCCCTACCAGCAGATTTATACCTCGAGGGCTCCGACCAGCACCGGGGCTGGTTCCAGTCAAGTATTTGGCCCAGCCTTGCCCTCGAAAATAAAGCACCTTACCGCCAGGTTCTAACCCATGGTTACGTACTCGACGACAAAGGGCGCGCAATGAGTAAATCGCTGGGTAATGTTATCTCGCCAGTGCAGGATGTAATTCCCAAATACGGCGCCGATGTACTGCGGTTGTGGGTCTCTTCGGAAGATTACCGCACCGACAACAAGATCGGCTTTAGTATGTTAGAACGCTTGTCAGATAGCTACCGCAAAATCCGCAATACCTTTCGCTACTTGCTGGGCAACCTCAATGACGGCAAAGCGGCGGTAGATATAGGGGCATCTGAAATTAACCAGGAAATTGATCTGTGGGCCCTGCATGAGTTAGCAGAACTTGAAAAACAGGTACGCAAAGCGTATGAGAAATATGAATTCCACCAGGTGTACCATAAGATGCTACACTTCTGCACGGTAACCCTTTCCAACCAGTATTTTGAAATTATCCGCGACCGACTCTACTGCGACGGCTCTCCCGAAACCGGGTTGAATACCCCACGCCGCCGTTCGGCCCTGAAAACTCTATCTATCCTGCTAGATGCATTGCCGGTGATGATCGCCCCCATACTGAGTTTTACCGCCGAGGAAATCGGCCGCCTGCTG
>CALHRC010000126.1 GCA_938038265.1 uncultured bacterium | reverse complement strand
CACTATTAAATCCTGCCGGTGATCTACTGTTTTCAGAAGAAGAGTGGCATATCATACGTGCTTTGCAGAGTAGTGATTTTATTTTAATACGCTCAACGTTTGAGGCGCAACGCCAGCGTTTGCCATTCCCGGTATGGATACGCCGGGTTATTTGGCCTTCTGTTGTTATGATAGGTAGAGCGTGGGAACAGGGTATTATATCGGTTGGTGATGAACACACCTTCAGCCGCTGGTTAATGGGCTATCTGATGGGCATTGCCGAACATTACCGGATCCAAACCCGCCCGATATGGCTGGTTACTGTTTTTCCGGGGGACCTGCATGAAATTGGCGCACTGATGCATTATCTGTTGTTGCTTAAGCATAAGGTTGCTGCGCGCTTTGTCGGTACGTTGCCGGAGGAAATTCTGCTGAAGGAAATTGCCATGAACCGTTACCGGGCTGTCAGTATCTCGATGGTAATGCCCCAGAAACCTGAAGATATTAAGAGATTGGAACATCTTCTGCGTTCAGCCACTGAAGTTGAAAAAATTTTTTTTGGTGGTTTTGGCTTATCATACACAAGGAAAACGAGATGAAAGAAACTTTGGCTATTATTGGTAGTGGGATTTCAGGGTTAGGGAGCGCTTGGTACCTACGCAATCACTACCAGCTCAAAGTTTATGAGAAATTAAATTATGTTGGTGGGCACACCAATACAGTTGACATACCTCTTGCGAATGGTAGCCTTCCTGTTGATACTGGATTTATTGTCTTTAATAAGGTCACCTACCCTCTCCTGCTGCAATTATTCAGCGAACTTGAAGTACCATTTCAGAAAAGTGATATGTCCTTTGCTCTGCATAATTTAGATACGGGACTGCAGTACAATGGTTCAAGTTTAGGGGGATTGTTTGCGCAGAGGAAAAATCTTTTTCGTCCATCATACTATCGCTTTCTTCTGGAAATTAATCGTTTTAATACTAACGCTCCGGTACATTTAGAAAGCCTGTCTCCAGATTTCTCTCTGGCAGATTACATCCGGCGCGAAAAACACACCCAGTCCTTTGTGAATAATTTTCTGGTACCAATGGCTTCAGCTGTTTGGTCCACTCCTCCAGACACCATGCTAAATTTTCCGGCGGCTACGCTTATTCGCTTTTTTCTCAACCACGGTTTTCTCGGTCTCAATACGCAGCACCAGTGGTACACGGTTACCGGCGGTTCTCGGGAGTATGTCCAAAAAATCCGCAAAGCCATCCTTGCAGCGCAGCACCCTGATATTTTTTTGGAAACGCCGGCAATCTCTGTAGCTACAGACGGCCGGAAGGTAAAAGTAAAAACTTCCCAGGGGGAAGAGATTTTTGATAAAGTTATCATCGCATGTCATGCGCCGGATGCACTTAACCTGCTTTCCGATCCCGACCCCGAACAGCGAAAAATTCTCTCGGCATTCAAATACCAGAAAAATATAGCTTTATTACACAGCGATGAAAGTGTGATGCCTTCGTTGCGGAAAGTCTGGTCGTCGTGGAATTATCGTATCGCGGGAAATCAGACATCCACAGTATATTGGATGAACCGCCTGCAATCTCTATCTTCTGATAAAAATTATTTTGTCTCTATCAATGAGTTCTTGCCAGTCAATCCCTCGATGGTTATCCGCAGTATTGAGTATGAACATCCGATTTTTGACACCAAAGCAATTTTAAACCAGCCAGCTTTGCGTAAACTTAACGAACGGGGCCCAATCTATTTTGCCGGCGCATATTTCAGGTATGGTTTTCATGAGGATGGTTTACTGTCTGCTTTTGAGTTGAAAGAGAGGCTACTGTGAAGATGCAGCGCTTTATCAACAGCCGTTTTTACACCGGGCGACTGTGGCATTTCCGAAAACAGGGGGTCAAAAACAATTTTAGTTATCCTGTTTTTATATGGTATCTGGATCTTGATGAAATTTCAGCTTCCGGAGAATACGACAGACTTATTGCTTCTGAGAAATTCGGTCTTTTCTCTTTTAAAGAAAAAGATCACGGCAAATTTGACACTTCAGATATTCCTCTGCGAGAGAAAATCAGAAAAATAACTCGCGCACATCAACTACCTGATCCTATGCGCATCATGTTGCTGACGAACTTGAGAACAGCGGGTTATGTTTTTAATCCAGTAAGTTTTTATTATCTTTTTGACCAAGAGCAAAATCTCTTCGCGGCTATTGCCGAGGTCAATAACACCTTTGGCGAACAAAAAGCTTATCTCATTCCGTTTCAGGGCAGTGAGGGTTGCCACCTAACGGAAAAACAATTCTACGTTTCGCCATTCATCCGGCATGATAGCATTTTTGAATTTCGGTTAAAGAGGCCGGCAGAAAGCCTTCGGGTTGAAGTCAATACCAGCAATCATAAAGGTTTTGAACTGAAAGCGTTACTGACCGGAAGAGAATACCAGATAACGGCGCTTAGGGTCTGGGGATTGTTTCTTAAGTTTCCTCTTATCACATTAAAAATCATTTTTTTGATTCATTATCAGGCCCTCAAACTGTATCTTAAAAAATTACCTTATTATAAAAAAGCTGAAACGGATTTACTCATACGTGCAGCTACCACACACAAGGAGAATTGACATGAAAATTAACAATGACATGGAAAAAAATAATATAATAGCCGGGAGCTCTGAACAGAGGATAACTCCACACCACCACAAACGCAAGTTTTTCGAGCGTCTTTTCACACACGCTTTAGCTAAAGCCGACCAGGGTTCGTTAGATGTATTTTTACCCGACGGCAGACATTTACTTATCGGTAACAAAGCCGACTCCAAAAATAGAGCGGTTATATATGTGCGGGATTGGCGTTTCTTCAGTCACAGTGTCCTTTATGGTGATACTGGTTTCGGAGAAGCCTTTACGGAAGGTTGGTGGGATTCTCCGGATGTACTGCGGGTATTGGACTGGTTTTTGCTCAATTCCTCAAAAACACCTACTTTTGCCGAAACCAGCGCCCGCAGTCTGCTCGTCAATGCTTTGGGGATTATCAATTACATGAGACATATTGCCCGTCCTAATTCAGTGCGTATGGCGAAAAAGAATATTGCCGATCACTATGATCTCTCTAACGACCTCTACCGTCTCATGTTGGATGAATCAATGGCTTACTCTTGTGCTATGTATTTTACTGGCAATGAAACCTTAGAAGAAGCCCAGCGCAACAAGTTCGAGGCGTTATGCCGTAAACTCTCTTTGCGAGCAGAAGATCACCTACTAGAAATTGGCAGCGGCTGGGGAGGTTTCGCGATATATGCCGCACAAAACTACGGCTGTCGGGTTACCACTGTAACCATATCACAGGAACAGTTTGATTTTGCCAAGCGCCTCATCCAAGAAAAAAATTTAACTGACAAAATTGAAATCCGCCTGCAGGATTACCGCCATATCCAGGGTCAATTTGATAAGATCGTTTCCATTGAAATGGTAGAAGCTCTGGGCCTTCGCTACTATGACACTTTTTTTAGAAAAATTCATTCGCTGCTCAAACCGAAAGGAATTGTGGCAATCCAGTGCATAACGTATCCAGACAAAAGGTTCGCTGATTACATGAAGCGAACCGACTGGATACAGAAGCATATCTTTCCGGGGTCCCTTCTAATGTCGCAGCACGAAATGAGAAAATCGATGCTGCGCACCGGTGATCTGGAAATATATCATATTGAAAGCATAGGCTTAAGTTATGTCCACACGCTATCTGAATGGAGAAAACGATTTAATGAAAACCGTGATAAAATCCTCAAGCTTAAATTTGATGAAAGGTTCATAAGAAAGTGGAATTTCTATCTGTACTACTGCGAAGCGGGATTTACCTCGCGCTACATCAATGCAGTGCAGATAGTACTATCGCGTCCGGAAAACCGGCAACTAGGAGATTACCATGGCCCCGGCATATAGTTCGTTTTTTTTAATCAGTCTGGTATTTTTATTCCCATCAATCATGTACGCGGACGTGCGCTTTACAGGTACGGCTTTTGAAATTTCTACCGGCAAAAAAATTTATTTTGAAAATCATCACGAAAAATGGATAAACGGCCGGCATAACTACTCCGATGTGAGCTATACTGACATTAATGGCAGTAAAATTGTTCATAAGACAATTGTTTTCTCAAAAAGCAGAACGGCTCCTGATTTTACAACCCGCGATCTAAGAACTGGCTACCTCGAAGGTGCCCAGTTACTTGAGGATGGCTCTGTCAGGTTATTTACGAGAGCAAAAGAGGGTGAACAACTGCGGGAAAAAATCCTGAAACTCTCAGAGACTGTCGTGATCGATGGCGGTTTTGACTATTTCATCCGAGACAACTGGGACAAATTAATTCGTGGTGAGAAACTGACATTTTATTTTGCAGTTCCGGCAAGACTCGAGGTGTTTCGCTTCCGACTTTACCAAAACCAAGAACTTACGTGGGCTAACCGCCCTGCCCGAAAATTTACTTTGGAATTTGATAACCTAATGTTGCGTATTTTTCTTGATGGCTTTGCCTTATACTATGACAGCGAGAGCCGCCGGCTATTAAGTTTCAGGGGGCTTAGCAATATTTCTGCTCCAAGCGGAAAAAATTATATTGCTGAAATAAATTTTCCTCCGCTTTTAAATATGCGCTGAAACAGTGGACAATCCCACAGACTTTTTGATATCCTATCCACATGAAAAAATCAATAACAAATAAATGGTTTAAGAAAGGGTGTTTTGTTATGACCGTCGCAATGATCACCCTGCAATGCGCCTCTGTTCCCACCGGTGAGCCGGGCCCGCTGGCAGAAGAGCTGGCCCAACACATGCTGCAGGCTACCGGATATGATAACTGGATAAAAAATACAGCCGCTGTATCTTTTACTTTTCGCAATGGCGATAAAATTTTTTGGGATAAAAAACGTAACCTGGTAGAAGTTGTCTATACCTCATGGGGCGACGAGATCAAAGTACAGTTCAGCCAACTCACCTATAAAGCGCTCATTACTGAAGATGGAAAAACGGTAACAGGAAAAAAATTTTCTGAATATCTTGAAACGGCAAATAGTCGCTTCATAAATCATACCTTTTGGCTCAACCCTCTATTTCATATTCATTCGCCGGGCACAATCAGGGAACTGGTGGATGGCAAGTCTCTGTTAGTACGCTTCTCTTCGGGTGGAGTTACTCCCGGTGACAGCTATCTGTTCATCCCTGACGAAAAATATCTGGTTAAAGAGATGAAACTCTGGGTAAAAATCGTTCCTTTCAAAGGCAGCACTGCTCGCTTTGAAGACTATATTACCACGGAAACCGGGGTGCGGATTGCGACCAGCCATCCCTACTTGATTCTAAATGTACGACTTGAAAATATCAAAATGTACCCAACCTACCCTGAATCACCGGATGGCGATCGTTTTCAGGCGCTGCTGTCGCTCTGAGAAAAATTATACATTAGGATATCTTACCCCAAAACATATTTACCTTATTAACTTCCCCCGCCTGAAGAGTGCACCCGCGCGGGGGATATCCACCCAAATTTGAAAATCAAAATTTTTCGAAGTGTTCCTCTTTTATAGTAGGGTTGGCTTTATAACTATACCCTTCGGCAGCTTTTTTGTTCTTCGTCCGCTTGACATTCTCTCCGGCAGAACTATCGGAAGGCAAGGTAAAGAAAGCCATTAACTGCAGCAGGTTTTCCGCTTGGCCATTCATCTCTTCTGCTGTAGCAGCCAATTCTTCTGACGCAGAAGCATTTTGCTGTGCTACCTGATCTAATTGTCGTACGGCACTGTTAATCTGGCTGACGCCTGAATTCTGCTGGCTAGAGGCAAACGAAATTTCCTGCACCAAATCGGCTGTTTTTCTAATATTGGGCACAATCACCTCGAGCAATTGACCGGCTTTCTCGGCAATCTTAACGCTATTAGTGGCCAGCTCGCCAATTTCCTGAGCGGCGACCTGGCTGCGCTCGGCTAACTTACGAACTTCAGAGGCTACCACGGCAAAGCCTTTGCCATGTTCCCCCGCCCGGGCAGCCTCAATTGCGGCATTTAATGCCAATAGGTTAGTCTGGTAGGCAATCTCTTCGATAATGCTGATCTTTTCAGCAATTTTTTTCATCGCGCTGACAGTTTCCGTAACCGCCTGCCCACCTTCCATTGCTTCGTTAGCCGATTTAACGGCAATCTGCTCGGTAGTCTTGGCATTTTCGGCATTCTGCGAAATACTGGCTGTCATCTGCTCTAAAGATGAGCTGGTCCCTTCGACACTAGCAGCCTGCTGGGTTGATGACTGGCTCATTGCCTGTGCAGTCTGGTTTAACTGTTCGGCTGCCATAACCAACGCGTCGGCATTTTTTCTCACATCATCAATTACCTGAGCCAACTTGTCCACTGTGTTATTTGAATACTCTTTGAGCTCGCCAAAGGTTCCTTCATACTCGTTAAGAATTTTTTTTGTCAGATTGCCGGCAGCCAGCGAACCTAAAACTCGTACCACTTCCGTTAAACCAATATCTAAAGTTTCCAGAAGCTGGTTCATACCATTGCTGAGGTTAAGTAGGAACCCGGACTTACCCTCTGTCGGAATACGCTGCTTAAAATCGCCCTTAACTGCATGCGCTACCACATTTTCAATTTCCTTTTCAATTCTAAGTTCATCAGTTCGGTCAACCCATTCGACTACGCTTCCGAGGCGATTGCCATTTTTATCTAGGACAGGGTTAGCTGTAAGGTTGAACGTTCTACCGCCAATCTGGATTGTCGCTTTATGAGTTGAAGTCTGTGTGCTGAGGATTTGTCGCTGCAACGATGGGTTTTTATGGTAGCGATCCATAGAATCTCCTACAATTTGTCTAACATCAAACATACCAATATCTTTTCTAATGTCAACGGTAGCCCGCTCAAACATTTGTACGATGGACTTGTTCATATAGATAATTTTGAAATCAGTATCGGCCATCATGATATTGGTAGAAACATTATCCAGAGCCACCGTAAGCCGCAGGCTCTCTTCGAGATTGGCTTTTAGTGTCGCCTGGGTTTCTTTCAGAGCTGTTAGTAGCTGTCCGGCTTCATCATTTGAATCGATAGTTATTTCGTTATCCAGTTTGCCCTGTGAAATTTTTCTGAAAATTTCAATTACCTGGTTTATGGGATTGACAATACTGCGCACCGTCAAAATAGAAGCGCCAAAACCAACAACAATTCCACCGATAATGAGCGCAACCAAAAAGCCCATGAGGTTCTTGAAATCCTCAACACTGGATTCATACAGCTTTCTGGCTTCCTTATTCTGAACCTGGATCAGCTCTTCATGTGCCGCCTTTACTTCATTGAAAAGCGGCATCAGTTTTAGAGGAATGAACTGCTTGGCAGCAAGATAATCCTTATTTTCGAGTAGCTTCAAATTTTCAAGTAAACCTTCTCGTACGAACTTTGTCCTTACAGCAATAAAGCGCTCTGCCGCCACTTTTTCCTCTTCTGTCATATGAGTTTGCTGATATTTTTCCCACAGTTTGGTAATATTTTCGATGTTACTCTTAACGGTATCAATATGACGCTGCACCGTATGATCGGTATGGTAGCGCGAGGCCGGGTCTTTAGGATCATGCTGCAGCGAAAGGTTTAGCAGCTGTATCACATTATCATTGAAAAGAAACCGTATGCGGGAAAGATCTTCAACCGGTTCAAGACGATCTTTGTATAAACTGAGCAGTGCTTCGTTTCGGCTGTTCATTCCAGCAGCGCCGAAAATCCCAACAAGAATACTCACCACGACCAGAACAACAACCAGCAAATATAACCGCTTACTGATCTTCATGTTCTTAAAACTCATAAGTAACTCCTATATGCTATTTTTCCGCCATTGCGGCAAAATCAGATAATTCCTCAATATTTAGACTACTTGCCGGATCAAGCAGCAAAATAAAACGCTCCTTAGTTTTGCCAACGCCTGAAAGATAAACCGGGTTAATGCGCGCGCCAAAATCGGGTGCTGCTTCAATATTTTTCAGTGCCATACCGCGCACCTCTTTGACTTCATCCACTACAACCCCCAGAATAATTTTTTCATTGCCATCCTGTACCTCGACAATCACAATGCAGGATGTATCACAGATATTGAGGCTGCCCAGACCAAAACGATAGGCTAAATCAATAACAGGTACCACCTGCCCTCTGAGGTTTATCACTCCTTTAATATAAGCCGGAGTCATTGGCACCCTGGTTACTTTCCCGTATTCGATAATCTCGCGCACGCGCAGGATGGCAATACCAAAAATTTCGTCATGCATCCTAAAAGTAAGGTACTGGTCTTCTGCTTTGATTTGTCCCAGCGTAGTAGAATCGCCTCTGGCAACTGTGTTGGTTACGTTATCTAACATGGCTGGCCTCCTGCTTGGCGATGGCTTTTTCAATAAGGCGCGGCACGTCGAGAATCATAGCGACATCCCCGCTGCCCAGGATAGTCGCCCCACTGATTCCCGCCAGTTTGTCAAAGAGACGACCTAGGGGTTTTATTACGGTTTGGGATTCTCCCAGCAGTGAGTCAACTACCAGACCAGCCTTATGACGACCGTAATTTACGACAATCACCGACCGCTTGCCATCGTCTTCGGTATTTTCCTGAAAAAACTCGCGCAGCCGCAGAAACGGCAACACCTCGCCGCGTAGGTTGAGAAAATCCCCCCCACCGGCCAGTTCTTCTTCAGAGAGTTCAACACATTCAATCACCATATCCAAGGGAATGACATAAAAATTTTCGCCAACAGAGACCAGAAAGCCGTCAATGATGGCCAGCGTCAGCGGCAGGCGAATGCGGAAGGTAGTTCCCTTGCCTGTCTTAGTTTCCATTTCTACCGTACCGCGCATATTTTCAATATTCTTGCGCACGACATCCATACCAACACCCCGCCCTGAGATATTGGTGACCTTATCAGCGGTGGAAAATCCTGGCTCAAGAATAAACTGAAAAATTTCATTATCGGAATAGGCATGCCCCGGCTGGGCCATGCCTTTCTCAAGTGCCTTGGCAAGAATTTTTTCCCGGTTAAGACCTCGGCCGTCATCCGAAACTTCAATGACAATGCTTCCCGTGTCATGATAGGCATTAAGCCTAATGGTGGCTTGGCGTGGCTTGCCAGTGGCTTCGCGCTCTGCCGGCATCTCAATACCATGGTCAACAGCATTACGAACCAGGTGCATCAGTGGATCGGTAATATTCTCAATCAGGTTTTTATCCAGCTCGGTATCACCACCTTCTATTTCCAGCGTAATTTCTTTACCAAGTTCCCGGCTAAAATCCCTTACGGTGCGTTCAAAGCGACGAAAAGTCTCGCCAATCTGCACCATCCTCACATTCATGACATTATCACGCAACTCTTCGATCAGACGGCTCATAGCCGAGGCAGCTTCCTGCAAGTCGGAATCATCCCGCCGTTCAGCAAGTTGCTTTACCGTGGCTGCGTTAATCACCAGCTCACCGACTAGGTTTATGAGATGGTCAAGCTTCTGCGCTTCTATACGAATATATTTTTTAACCGCTTCTTCTTTAGCGGCAGTGCGGTTGTTCTCCGCCACACTCGAATCTTTTTCCCGGACAGTGGACACAACCTGCCTAAAATCTGCCGCTAATATTTCACGCTTGCGCGACTGGGCAGCAGCAGCCGCAATTATCTGGCGCGCCCGCGCTTCGCCTTCCGGCAGATTTCTGTAGAGAGAATTCCACTCTGCCTCTGTCGCGTCAGGTGCAATGATATGAATGTCAGCGTCGCTTTCAAGAAATTCAAAAACCGACAGAATGTCTTCGCGACAAGCAGCGCTCTGCAGCTCAATTTCAAAGCCCAGGTTAAATAACTCGGGATCGGTGTTATTGAGATCACCAAGACCGTCCGTCACCGTATAGACGCTTAAAAGCTCGCCGATTTTTTTGAGGTACAAAATAAAAGAGTAAGGATCTAAACCATCTTTAAGCACCTCTGGCTTGAAACGCAGAGAAATATGCCATATACCAGCTGTATTAGACGGGGTGGATGTCTTGCCAACAGCAACCACCTGTCCAGAATCCCGAATAGATGGCGTATTGGTATCTTTCGTAAAATAACCTCTGAGACGTTGCAGGATGTCCTCGCCCAAAGCGGCAACTTTTTCATTCATCACAGCACCTTCTTTGCGGCCAGTATCGATATCCACCAGAAGGTTTATATGATCATGTGCTGAAAGCAGCGCAGCAATGATGTCGCTGTTTATCGCCACTTTTCCCTGGCGCAAACTGTCGAGCATCGTTTCCACATGGTGCGTAAAACTGACAATGTTCTGGTAACCAAACATCCCTGCACTGCCCTTGATGGTATGCACGGCACGAAATAGAGCATGGACAGACTCACTGTCATCGGGAGTTTTTTCAAGTGTCAGTAGGTATTTTTCCATGTTTTCGAGTAGCTCTTCGCACTCGAGGAGAAAGGTTTCTTTGAGTGAGTCCAGATTCATGCTCCCTCCGTAATCAGGCGCCAAACCTTAGATCCCGGTTTACTCCGTAAGCAAGACTAAGGTTTTTTTTCTCGTCGGCGGGAACTTTAATTTTATCCCCGAAAATACCTATAGCACCGTATAAATCCAAAATTTTCAGTACTGGCAAACTATGGTTTATAAGTCGCAACCTGCCGTGCAACTTGGTCAGATACTTCTTGAGCAATAACAACAACTGGAACCCGGCAGAATCAATTTCCGAGACGCCGGAGAGATCCAAGGCAATACCTTTATATTGTTCGGCATAGCTGAGAAATTCGCCCTTCAACCTGGCGACATGGCGTATGGTAAATTCACCATGTAACCCCAGCAGGATGTTTTCTTTATCTTGTTTTATCTCTCGGATCTCCATGGCAAACCCTACTATACTATATCGACCATTAGCGGGGGATACTTGCTATCCATCCGCCACCAAAACTTATCTTAGGCAATGAGTTTATGGACTGCCGCAAGCAGTTTCTCGGGCAAAAAAGGTTTCACAATCCAAGCTTTAGCGCCGGCTTTCTGGCCTTCCAGTTTTTTATCTTCTTCAGCTACCGTTGTGAGCATGATGATGGGGATGAACTTATAATTTTCATAGGTAGGATCGCTCTTGACTGTTCGAACAAAAGAAATCCCATCCATATTGGGCATATTGACATCGCAGATGATCAAATTTACTTTATCAATGCTGGTTAGCTTGGCGAGAGCATCGCGACCATCCACGGCCTCGTACACGGTAAAACCAGCCCCTTTGAGGGTCATGCTCACAACCTGGCGGATAGAAATGGAATCATCGATAACTAATATATTTTTCATAAGCGACACCATGGAGAGCCACCAAGCATATAAAGACAAGTAAATAATTGAAGTATGTATTTAGTCTGTCATCCGCCTTGACGACCTATGTGCCGCTCCACAGCTGTATAAAACTTTCTAACAGCTCCCATAGCTCAGATGGATAGAGCAGCGCCCTCCTAAGGCGAAGACCCTGGTTCGACTCCAGGTGGGGGCAAAGAAACCGGCCACCGGGGCCGGTTTCTTAATAAAAAACTTGCTACAAAACTTGTTGGTTGTTATTTACAACCAGCTAAGCACTGGGCGTTAGATTTTTCGAGCTCCTGGGCACAAATGTCAAGCAGCTTTTGTTGTTCAGTTATACAGTTAGAATCATTACCACAATTCCCCGGGTTAAAGTGACTCGAACAAATAGCTAAAGCTTCATCCTTACCCATATTGCAATCCCAACTGCACTGTTCGCGATTACCCGCATCGCCAGTGGTTTTACAGGTTTTTTGGCAAGCCTGGATAGCAGTTTTTCTTGCGGCCACACATTTTTTAACCGCATCCTGGCCCGCTTTTCCTTTAGCTGCTTTCGCTTTATCTAAGCACTGCTGAAACGAGTCTTTACTTTTTTGGGCACATTGGCAGCCTTTATCGTCACCCTTAGCTTGGTTTTCTTGGTGAGCTTGTTCTGCTTTATGCTTAGTTTTTTTTGCGTCTGATGTAAGCTTATCTAAACTTTTCTGCGCAACCACAGGGGTTACCAATAAGCCCAAAGCCGCTATTAGGCTTGTAACAAAGATTCTTGTCGTCATTTTACTTAACTCCTTAATCGTAAAAATTTTATTGTTTAAAAAACTCTTTTAAGACAACATCAATTTGAGTTACCCGATCGGCGTCAACTGTAATGCGCTGGTCATAAGGCTTACTGTAAACTCCTTTTCCTCCGCGCAAAAACACGGTATATTCGCCGGGCTTAAGCTCATTAAAGGTAAAACTGCCATCAGCATCAGTTCTCACGGTAGGTTGTCCTGGAATGCGGATTGGCTTAAGAAATACCATTATGTTAGGTACCGGGCGATCAAAAGTCTCTAACCATACTTTGCCCGTAATGCTACCACGCCCCGAAATCGAAACGGGAATTTTCTCTACAGTAGTTTGGCCCTCCTCAATACCAGTCTTGATGATTTTATCTGGATACCCTTTTGCTTGGATGGTGATATTATGTACGCCGGTAGGAATATTCTGCACCTGCATCATCGCCACATTACCCCAAGAGGGATTTTGTACCCACTTAAGACGGTAAGCCACTTTTTCGCTATTCACAAAAATAGCCGGCGTGCTACCTTTGAGAATATCCGAGCGGTAGGTGGTATCAAGCACCAAGGTACCTGTCTTAGTATTCTTTTTGTTTTCTGGCTCATCTTCGTTAATGGGGGGATCTTTCTTCTTTTCTTTCTCATCAGGTTTAATGTCATGAGGCGGCAACTTCTCTTCTTTTTTCTCTTGATTCTTTTTTTCGTCAGCCGGTTTATAGTTACCCACAAAAAAGAAACCCGATGCATCACCCGATATCTGCGGCGTCTGTTTGTGATTTACCTTTGCGGCGGTTTTTATGGTGTCATTCCTCGCCTTGTAAAAAGCCTCATAAGCAGTTACAATCTGGTCATTGTTGAGATCAGCCCTGAGTATGGCTTCTGAAAAGAAATACGTAAAGACACCGTGGTTTATAGGATCGCTAAGCTCAATTGCTGTTTCATTATCGTCTGAAGACGAGATGACGACTTTATTTTGAAAGAATACCCCCTCGAGATCTTGCAACACCACACTATCACTACCCTCAGGAATGGGGATGGAACCATTACCGCGCACCGCTTGGCCTTTTTTCGCAATACCACCCGAAAAACAGCAATCAAGAATGATCACCGCTTTTTTAGTCTTAACCTGGGAAAACCACTGCGACAATTCATCATCCGATATATGAGGGCGATTGTACATAATAATAAAATTACGCATGCCGTTTTTGGCACTGCTATCCCTAAAGAACTGCCCGTGTCCTGCAAAATAAAAGAATACTTGATCCCCTTCTTTGACTTGTTTTGCTAACCAATCGAGAATTGAGGCGCGTAGGTTTTCCCGGGTTACTTGGGCACCTAAGAATACTTTTACGTTAGCGCTTTTGAAATTGCCGGTTTTAACAATTTGCTCTTTCATGCGCTCAGCGTCACGTTCGCAAAGTTCGAGAGGGCTAATGGTTGACCCTTTGTAATTGGTACCAACAATTAGGGCATATTTTTCAGTAGCAGACAACGCACTACTAACAAGCCATAATACAGTGACAAAAATTATTTTTTTAAGCTGACTTTTTTTCATAGCAAATATTTATTATTTAATAGTTACCTGTAGACGAAGTTTTTTTATATGGGGATCACTTTTCTCCCAGTCTTGGCGGTACTCATACTCAATAACTCCAATCCCCCGATCTGTTGCAGTATAGAGAAATATAGTTTCAGAAATTCCACCGGGTGTTTTGTCGCTGTTTTCCGTTACAGGCAAACCAACGGCTTTAGCAGGTGCTGTATTGCTAATTTCGCGCCAGGCATACCCTGTACCGGGTTGGCTCTCTAAAATAACAGAAAAATATTCTGGCGGATTTTTTTTAAGAACCACCTCAATGTTTCTTGTATGCTGCGCGGTGGCACGCAATTCATCGATGGTCATAATTTTATGATGTGCTGCGGATTTTGGGGTTGAAGAACAAGCCACGACAACGAATAATCCAACTAACCATCCTAACAAAGTTACTTTGTGCATGTTTATTTGTCTAAAATTTCTGATTTGGCCATAACCCACATAGTACCAAAACCAATATTATTGGAGCCATACTCAATCCACATGTAACCCTGTTCGCCCCAATTGGTACTCCAACTGTTTTTAATGAGCCAAGCTTTTTTCGTATCATCCCAACCTATAATATTTATTGCGTGATTGATATCATTTTCGCCGCTGACTTTGGCATGCTCATCATATATCCCCCCTTTGTAAGACATAAAAAAGTCAGTTACTTTTACGGTAGAAGCTAAAACCCCATATTGGCATAACGCTTCTTTTATTTCTCTTTCACCGGGGATTTTTTTATTAGGATTGGTACTGCGCACATACCCCCAAGCCACGGTATAATAAGGGGTGGGGGGATGTTGCCGACAAGTAGAATTTTGGTTTTGGTAAGGTTCACTTGCTTCTTCTACGGCAGATCGCTTCTCCCACATGCGAAAAACGCCTTCATACCAACCGCCATTGCAAGAACCAGCGCCGGAACAGCCGATGACGTGCTGTTCCGAGACATCGATAGCTTTATTGTTGCGTATTAAGTAGCTTGACTCATAAGCTGCTGCAGCAGTAAAGGCCCAGCACGACCCGCAGGAAAACTGCATTTTGATGGGGGTTACTTTTTTAACATCGCGCCAATTAAATGCCTTGGCATTGGGATTGCAAGGGTTAGTATCTTCCGGTAGTTTTTTGTCTTTATTTTCTTCTTTGAATTCCTCTTTTTTCTTTTTCTCTTCTTCTAATTTTTGCTTCTCTTCTTTTTCGTGTTTTTTCATTTCATCTTCAAGATTGTCGGGTTTTTTTAGACCAGTGATCTGTTCGAGACGGTATTTGTTAGCTTCGGTGAGGCCAATGCGAAATTTATTATTATTGGCTTTAAGGGTTTCAAGCATCGCCCGCTGTTTTTGCCGGAATTCTTCAAAGTTTTTGCGCTGCTCTGCCATGCGTTGCAACAAGTCTGCATTGCTTGGCTGTGCTAAAATATCAAGATTGCTTGTTTTCAACATTATTAGGACTACCGCAGCAGTTAAAACAGTAAGTCGTAATCTGTTTTTCATAAACCTCTCCTGGCCAATATGACCGCCGCTTTCAGCGGCGCTACCGGCAATTACTTGCTCACTGCCAATTCTCCTGTCAACTTATTTAAGACTATAGGCCAACATTACTTAAATTTGACGGTTATGCCTCAAAAAAAGTTCGCATTTTCCTTAAACAGCAAATAGTAGTTTGCCAACCGGTAACGAGCCACCTTGTCTTCTCAGCTCTTATACCATTGTATCAATGTAGTTTTTCTGGGAGGATGTAATGAGGCAAAACTCATTCTTGCGCAGGCAAAGCTGGTAACTCTGCGCTGTTTTCCGGCTCAATCGCAGGCAGCAACATTTTTCGGGTAATTTCCGCCCGCCGCTCCGGCGTAAAGAGTGTCAACAGGTACGGCGTAATCGACGGATTCCCTTCCGTAGCGGCATCTTTATCCATCTGCCGCAGTACTTCGATGATATCAAAATCCCGCCAGTTCTGCATCATCTCCCGAGCTTTTTCAGGCGGCATATTAGTTACTTTCTCGGCCAGCTCTTTTATTTTTTTCTGGCGGTCATCCCAATCCCGGGTCAACATTTCGAGTTTTTTGCGCTCGGCGATAATTCCTTCTTTTAGTTCTTCAATTTCCCTTAGTTTCTGCTCGGTGTCACTTACTTTAGATGCCAGTTCACTTTCAAGTTTTGCTAAGGCTTCTTCTTTTTCAATAAGTTTTTCCTGCCATTTGCGGTATTCGAGCTTTTCGACTTCCGTCGGAAAATCAGCGTCTTCAATGACCGCAGGATTTTTTGAGGCCAGAAAAGGCAATACGGATTCCGCTTTAATAACTCCGATTATATCGAGAAAATAAAATATTGCCCCACTTAAGAACACAATGAGCAGTAGCAGCAGAGTTACCAGTCGTTTATTCGCCATTGTCTTTCTCCTCTCTAGTATAAAATATAAAGAAATATCAGTATATGGGCAGTTTACTGCGCAGTCGCTGCACTGACACTGACACTGAATCGAGCTCTCGTTCCAATTTCATTATATTTTTTTTCAGTTGCTGCAGGTTATAGAGTACCCCCTGGGCAGCTTGACGGGCCTTATCTGCCATTACCGGCAAAATTGTCTGGTCATTCTCCATATTTATACTCTCCTTTAATGGTATAACTGTTTATATTTTCTACTATTAAATTCATCCATTTCCTGAGCTTCTGCGCGGCGAGCTTCCACCAGGTATTCGGCATACTGGCGCTCTTTAACTAACTCAACCGCCCGACGTTCTACCTGCGCTTTATTCCAAAGGGCAGTTCTTTTCTGCAATTCCCCCTGAAGTTCGGCAATTTTTCGTTCTGCAATCTGCGCTCTCATACGCAGACCAGCAAAATAACGACGGTATGCCAAAGCTTGCTGCAGATCAAATTCACCACGACGGTTTTTTTCACTTTCTTCGCGCAACAATCTTTGTACGTCTTCCCGGTTACGGCGGATTTCAGTTTCATATTGTGCAATACGAGACGTTATTTCAGAAAGCTGGTTTAGTTTTTCCTGTTCACGCAGTTTCTTGAGCTGCAATAAGGTTTCGAGAGTAAACTCAAAGCGCTTCATCTACTAACCTGCCCTGCGCAATACCGTAGGTTGCCGCGTTGTTCTTGATTGCGCAGCAATCTCTTTGATCATTTTCTGAACCGTTTCAAAATCGGTAAATTCATCCATCCCCTGCTGCAGCAGCCGACGCAAAGGCTCTCTGACCGCTATCGCATGATCGACAATGGGGTTAGTACCCTTGACATAGACGCCCATATTGATCAATTCTTCATTTTGCTGGTAAGCGGACATCAGCTCGCGCAGGTATGCCGCAGCCTGAAAATGTTCTTTGGCCGCCACCACTGGCATGCTGCGACTGACCGATTCGGTAATCTGAATTGCCGGATAATGTCCCTGGCCTGCCAACTTGCGCGACAACACAATATGGCCATCCAAAATACCGCGGGTTGCAGCGGCAATTGGTTCATTCATATCGTCAGCATCCACCAGCACGGTATAGATACCAGTAATGCTACCGGTAGGTGAATTACCGGCACGCTCTAATAGTTCAGGCAACATAGCAAATACCGAGGGGGGATAGCCTTTGGTAGTCGCCGGCTCGCCGGCGGCTAAGCCCACTTCACGTTGCGCCATTGCGAGACGAGTAAGGCTATCCATCATCAGTAAAACATTTTTACCGCGATCACGAAAATATTCGGCAATCGTAGTCGTCATATAAGCGGCGCGTACCCGGTGCATGGCGCTTTCATTAGAGGATGCTACCACCACAACAGACTTTTTTCTGCCATGCTCGCCAAGCTCCCTCATCAGAAACTCCCCTACTTCACGTCCCCGCTCGCCAATCATGCCAATTACATTGACATCCGCAGTACTCTGCCGGGCAATCATCCCTAATAGTGTGGATTTACCGACACCAGATCCGGCAAAAATACCGATACGCTGCCCTTTACCCAAAGTTAAAAACGCATCGATGGCCCGCACGCCAGTAGGCAGAGGCTCCACAATGAGCGGTCTCTCCAGAGGATTGGGCGGCATGGCCAGTAATTCTCTGCGCTCGCCGCCAGTCAGCTTATTACCGCCATCTAAAGGCTGTCCCAGACCGTTAATAACCCGTCCTAAGATACTGTCCTCTAACTTAATGCCCAAAGCGCTGCCCGATGAAACCACGCGACTGCCGGGATAGACACCCGTTATATCAGACAGTGGCGAGAGAATAACTGTATTATCGGCAAAACCCACGACTTCTGCCATAATGTAAGATTCATCTTCATCGCGCACAATGTGACATAAATCACCTAACTTGACATCAGGCCCCCGGGAATAGACAATACGACCAACAACGCGGGTCACACTGCCTAAAGAACGCAGCGTTTCCGCTTTTAGAATTATGTCTCTATATTTCTCGAGCAGCCGGACATCGCTGGCAATTTTCTTTGCAATCATAGCCCTGCTTTCCTTTACATAGGTTTGGCGTCGCGGATCGCCTGCTCGATTTCTTTAAGCTGGGTTGAAATACGCGCGTCAATTGCACCAACATCGGTTTCAATAATCACGCCACCACGATCAACCCGTGAATCTTCATAGATATTCACCTTACGCAACGATTCCATCATTTTAATAATTTCATCTTTATGAGCTGTCGTCAGCTCGAGGTCGGCAAAGTTCACCCGAATATCAATGCGGTCACGTTCTTTAATGCGCGCTAATGCTTCGCGGATATTATTGAGCACAACTTCTTTACGTTCAATAATTTCATCTTTAATTACCTTACGAGCGATCATTAAAATCATCTCGACCATAAGCTTCTCAGATTCACGCACGATTTTCTCGCGCACATCAATCGCATGCCCCAGGATAGTACCGAGGCGGTCAATGAGGCGGCGAACCTCACCCTGGCCTTCGCGGTAGCCAATTTCGCGCCCGGCGTTATAGCCTTTTTGGTAAGCCTCATGCTCAATATCGGCAACACGCATCTCGGCTTCTTTTACCATGCGCTCAACTTCTAACTTAGCGCGTTCAACTATCTGTTCAGATTGCAGACGGGAGCTGTCTTCTTCTTTTTTTGCTTTTTCTTTAGCATCTTGAATTAAACGAAAGGCTTCTGCCTTACCTTCGTCAATAATACGTTGCCTGTCTTTTTCTGCCTCTTTGAGACTTTGCTTAATTTCGTTTTCGGTTTCTTCACGGTAACGCTGCAACTCTGCCTCTATCTCTTCGATAGACGGGCCGGTATATTGCTCAACAATATTACCTTCAGAGTCAAGCTCGAATTCCGTCAGTTCATCCAACTGTTGAAATTTCTTATAGCGCTCGGGCAAATCCAGAATAATCGGCTGGTCGAGCTTTGAAATTTCATTAGATTTGAAAACTAACTTAGGCATATCGCAAATGCTCTTTTATTATCGGTAGAAAATCCACCAAACTGTGCCCCACCTGTCTCTTTTTCAAGTAACCAGCTCGTCTTCGCCCGCACGAGCTACCACAATCTCGCCCTCTTCTTCGAGCTTTCTAATGATGTTTACAATCTTCTGCTGGGCTTCTTCAACGTCTTTCAAGCGAATTGGACCCATGAATTCCATATCTTCCCGCAATAGAGCAGCAGCCCGTTTAGACATATTTTTGAATATCTTTTCTTGCACTTCGGTATCAACCGCCTTGAGTGATTTTGCCAAATCTTGGTTATCAAGTTCGCGCAGTACTTTTTGGATAGCTTTATCATCAAGTAAAACAATATCCTCAAACACGAACATCTTTTTCTTGATTTCTTCTGCTAACACGGGATCTTCTTCTTCAAGAGCCTCAATGATGGATTTCTCCGTACCGCGATCCACGTTATTGAGAACTTCGACAATAGCTTCAATACCGCCCGCCATGGTATAGTCTTCATTAGAAAGAGTGGATAACTTGCGCTCAAGTACGCGTTCCACTTCACGCAGAACCTCAGGAGAAGTGCGATCCATCTTGGCAATGCGCCGGGCGACATCGGGCTGGATAGAGGCCTGCAGCGACGAGAGAATCTGTGCTGCTTTTACGGGATCGAGATATGACAGAATCAGAGCAATTGTCTGCGGGTGTTCGTTTTGAATAAAGTTCAGCAACTGCGCGGGATCTTGACGGCGAACGAAGTCAAAAGGCCTGACCTGTAGCGAGCTGGTCAAGCGATTGACAATATCATACGCCTTCTGGGTACCTAATGCTTTTTCGAGAATAGCTCTGGCCTGATCAATACCACCACGGGTAATGAATTCTTGGGCCATCATCAGCTCTTGGAATTCCTGCAGTACCCTTTCTTTATCTTCAGGTGTTACCTTATCAAGACGGGCAATCTCATAGGTCAGAGTATCAACTTCTGCCTCGGAAAGCTTTTTCATAACTTCCGAGGCGATATCAGGACCTACGGCAAGCAGAAAGATGGCAGCCTTCTGCTTGCCTGAAAAATCACCTTTCTGTGCCATCGCTGATCCCCCCTCTCTTATTCTTCAGCTAGCCAAGTACGCAGCAGGTGAGCCACGTCTTCCGGACGCTCTTTGGCAAGATTGATCGCATTTTCAAGCATTTCTCGTCTAGCGCGCTCTTCCAAAGACAGTTCAACTTCAACGCCTTCCTCTTCAATTGCCCGAAGAGCAGCCTCACGCATCATCTGCTGCTGGGCAGCCAACTCTTCTTCACGCAGCCTACGGCGACGCTCCATTTCTTTCTTGATCGCCTGGTACAGCACGGTCGCTAAAGCCAGTACCAGCAAAGTTATCAATGTGGCCAACAATAAGCGACGCATTTGCTTCTGGTGACGTAATTCCGCATCTTCAGCTTCAAACTGCTTGCTGCGATCCTTCTGAACATGCTTAACTGAAATCATATCACCCCGGGCGACATCAAACCCAATCGCCTTTTTCAAAAGATCCGTTACCTTCTGTAACTCCTCATCAGAAACGGGGATATATTTACGTTCATAGCCCTGGTCGTCTGCACGCTCGCCAACCCGCTCCCACCTTCCATCCAGCATCACCGAAAGAGCAACCCGCTCCAGCTCCCAGGGCTGCTTAGAGATTAGGCGATGGGTCTTATTAAACTCATTGTTTTTAATATCTTCTTTTTTGGTATATCTTGCTTTTTGATAATCTTTATCTTTATAACCCGGGGGGATGTTTGGTTCGGTACCGGCAGGCCCCTCCGGAGTAAAACCATTGCCTTCAAATTCTTCCGTAGTCGTCTTGGAAGAAACTTCAAGAGAATCCTTGACTACCCGCTCCGAATATGGGGTACGCGGATCATCCGGCACCATCACCACCGGCTCCACCTCATGCTTTTCTATTTCTTCTTTGTCCCAACGCAGACGCAGGTCAAGACGAACCACATCAAAACGATCGCCATAAATACCTTCACCGTAAGTATAACTCAACGACTTCTTGATATCCGCAAGTAATTTAATCCGTTCCCGCTCCTGTATCTTTAGTTTTTCATCGACCTCTTTTAATTCCCATCTGGCCTTATCAATCTCATTGTCAAAATCGTTTAGGATTTCGCCATCCGGCCCCGCTACGGAAACATTCTCTTTTTTAAGACCGGGCACCGAACGAGCAACAAGCGTCACAATCCCTTCTATTTCTTTTCGGGTGAGTTTATCATACCCCGGCGCATATTGCAGCAATACGGCAGCAGTGACCGCTTCAGCTTTCTCGGTAAACAGCTCTTCCGACGGGAAAGCTATATTCACTTGAGCGCTTTCCACTGATTTTAAGGTAGCTAACGTACGTGATAAAGCCCCCATGATGGCGCGCTGTTTTTTTATGTCTTTTTCCGCCTGGGTCTCTGACCATTTGTCAATATCAAACAACTCCCAGCCAGCGACACCCTGGGGGATCAGGTTTTCCTGTGCCAATGCCATAATAGCGGCATCTTTTTTTTCTGCTGGGACAAAGATAGTTGAAGTGCCCGACGTTGAAAATGAAAAGTTTAATTCCTGCAGCTTACTGGTAACAGCGGCAAAATCTTTGGGCTCCAAACCCTGGTACAACACTACCTTGCCCTGATCCGAAGAGATGGTACCAACAAGCACCAGTGCGCCGATAATCACAGCAAGCACACTGCCTAAAATCACCCTTCTGACCAGATCAAGCTTGCCCCAGACCTCTTGCAGGCGGGCAATATATGGTTTTAAAAACTCGGGCATAGTATCCTCTTCCAATACTGTATTTTCGGCCTTGCCGAACCCGCCGAGTTCCCTTTCGCCTTTCCGGCGCTGGGGCGGTTGCTCCGCCCTCATCTTTTTTTATTCAGCGCGAATCTACCTCAGGTTTGATAACTCACGGTAGGTACGGATCGCTAGATCAGAAATCGTCTTCGCAAATGTCAGAGAAATGCGCGCCTTTTCAGCGGCAATCATCACTGTATGCGCTTCAACCGAACCCGGATCTGCCACCATCTGTATATTCAACCGCTCAGCCTCAACCTGCTGGTCGTTCACCTTCTGCAATGCCCGGTTCAGAGCATCGGCAAAATTTACTGCCGCCGACTCGTGCACCGGCGCCTCTGGAACTCCATTATGATGACCCTCCCGACTGACCTGCAGAGGAATTATGTCCCCACGAACCATATTCTGCGGGAGAATCCTGAATGGTGAAACCTGCATAAGGCCCTCCTTTTGTAATTTAGTCTCTTAACTCGTCAACTCATTTTTTCAATTTATATATTATAGCAAGATATTTTTATATAAACGCCTGTATATATATTTTAGGCCCTACCTATCATCATTGCATTCTGGAACATGCTCTTATAGCCGTTGATTATCTGGGCATTAGCCTCATAAGCTCGGCTTGCGGCAATCATATCAACCATTTCAGTAACCACGTCAACGTTCGGATACTCAACATAACCTTTCTTAGGGCCTATCTTAATAGCGTCTGGGTGCCCCGGGTCATAGACCAGGCGCAATGGGGTTTCTTCATCGCGCTCAACTTTTACTACTCGCACTCCCTGCCCTTCTCCCGTACGCAGCCCGTGGGGATAAACAGGCGAGCGCCAACGGGTACGCAAATTTATGGGCTGCATGACAACACGGCGCCGATGGTAAGGGCCGTCGTCTTCAGTGGTACGCGTAGTCGTAGCATTCGCAATGTTATTGGATATGACATCCATCTTCAGGCGTTGCGCTGTTAAACCGGTACTGGCGATATTGATTGCATCAAACATAATTTACTCCACCAAACTAGGATGTATTTCTTCTTTCAATTACGCACTCCTGAGAACTATATTCAACATCTTGAAATTATTATTTATCGCTGTGCTATATGCCTGGTAAGCTAACTGGTTTTTCAACGCTTCACTTACCTCATGTTCGGGATCTACATTATTACCGTCATTGCGCATGGTTGACAGATAATCGAGATGCCTGCGTGAACGAACATCGCGGTAATCCATTGCACGAAAAAAAGGAATATGCTTGCTATCCGTCAATTTTGCCGGTACTTCATTACGCGCCACATATTCCGCGTGGTCGAGAGCCCGACGCAACTGGGCTTCAAAAGAAACCTCACTGCGCTTGAAATGAGGCACATCGACATTTGCCATATTATCAGCAATAACCTTACGGCGCTCAATCGCGACATCCATGCCCTTTTCGAGCAGGTATTGTGTTTTTGCCCAGTGACCCCTTTCGAGAAACATCCTGTTCATAATTAACGGCTAAAATTTTGAAAGCATAAGGATTTTTTACCATCGCCTTGAAAATACTATAAAAAAAGGGGGGGCTATCGCCGCGCCCCGCGCTGCAGCCCGGCTGCCCCTTTTGTGGGGGCACCAGCCACGGCATGCGCGCACCCCTCGAACTTTGCCGTGGCTTGCCGGTCTTACGCTACCCCCGGCTCTTTTTCTTAGTTACTAAAAAGTACTGATTATGTCTCCTGTTGCCCCACAGGCAGTGTCGCATCAGGATAGCAATTTTTACTTTTTTTTACCGCCAGACGCAAATTTTTGCGCTGTCGGCGGGTATATATGTATAGGAGGCTATTTAT
>CALHRC010000125.1 GCA_938038265.1 uncultured bacterium | reverse complement strand
AGTTTCGGGCTCGACCATCTATGTGGGGGGAGCTTTTACCACCATTGGCGGCAATCCGCACGGCCACCTGGCGTCGGTTAACAGCGACGGCAGCGTGCATTGGTAGGGGGGTTATGAAGACAAACATAATTTTATGGTTTACTATCCCCATAAACCGCTAAACTAACCACAACACCAATTTCTAATGGGGCCATTGCTTTACTTAGAGGCTAACTGCACGAAAAAAGTTTTCAAGGGAGTCGAGTAATTGCCGGGGGTGCTGTAAAATGCGGTAATGGCCTGCTGTCATCATACGGGGGATGGTTGGTTTTTCGCGCAGCATAAACGCTAAGGTATAAAGTTTAATTCCCATGTTAGTTAGTTCTCGGTTCACCTGCCGGATGTCTTCTTCGCCATATCTGCCTTCATAGCGATCATAGTCATTGGGACGGCCATCCGTAAGCAGTACGATCCATTTTCGACGGGTAGTTGATGTTTTCATCAGCGAGGCGCTATGGCGCAGCGCAGGGCCGATACGGGTATAACCCACGGGCTGAAGATTTGCCAGATGATTGCGGCAATCTTGCCAGTGGTCATCTGTTGATTTTACCTTAATAAAGTAATTTCTGTTTCGGGTTCGCGAACAGAAAGCATGAATTTGAAACGGGATTTTTAGATTGTCAAGAGCTTGGCCAAATAGTAGCAGGGATTCTTTTTCCGCATCAATGATACGCCGGCCATCGAGCCAGGAATCCGTAGAAAGAGAAATATCAATCAGAAAAGAAAGGTCGATATCTGGATATATTTTTTGTTGTCTGGTATATACATTCTCATCGGGTGTTCGGCCGGCTTTCAAATCAGCGTAACGACCAATCAAACCATCGAGATCAAAATCGTTTCCATTATTTACCCTCAAAATACTTCTTCGCCGGTTGAAAAGCGATGTCAGTCGTTTCTCCAGACGCAGCAGCAAATAACGGTTTCGCTGCAGAATTTCTTGGGCTTCGGTGGTGCCTGCTCTCCCGGCGGTTTCTTCAAGCAAGGCACAATGGTGGGGGCGGTATTGTTTTTTTCGATAATCCCATTCATCGTAGAGGTATTTTTTACCAGAGTTGTTTTCTTCTTTTATTTCCAGAGAACCAGCGCCAGCGCGGTCATTCTCCAGCGTACTGTGACTGATGTCGTCGCTGCGAATAAAATATTTCAGTTTTACTTCAGAGAGAGCATTTTCTTGTTCTGCCATTTCATCAGAACCATCAAGGTCACGCCATTGTCCCTCAAATTCTTCAGCAGTGTCGATCTTTTCAAAGTTATGTCCTAATGTGTATTCATCGATTTTCGTCTGGTCTTTTTCTATTTCAAGAGCATTTTCCATATCCGCTTTTTTACGACTCTCTGATTTTGAAGGCTGGTTATCCTGCTCGTTCAACTGCCATTGTTTTGCGCTGTCGCGCTGCGTTTCAGGGGGTGTGGTGGGAATATCGGTAAGAAGTGTTACAAGTTTTCGGTAATGGGCGGGATCATCTCTTCTTAGTTGTTGCAGTCGCTGGCGGATGGCTTGCCAGATTTGCAGGGCATTCGGGTAAGTGCGCAAAATATAACGCAGGCGATAATAAAAAGTCTGCTTGCCAGTGGCAATACCAGCAGCAAGCAACAGAATGATCTGGCTCATGAATAGACAGCCCGCATCCCTGCCCC
Source organism: uncultured bacterium (assembly GCA_938038265.1). Classification (GTDB taxonomy): domain Bacteria; phylum Spirochaetota; class Leptospiria; order Turneriellales; family Turneriellaceae; genus CALHRC01. The sequence goes on along the minus strand of CALHRC010000125.1, from coordinate 5,967 downwards.
GAAATAGAAACAAGGTTTCGGGAAAAGTTAGATTTGATTGGGAAAATGAAAATTTATTGTCTCCCATGACCGGCTCTGCATTGATACCGGTTAGCAGGCAGAAAAATTTACTCCACCGAGAAGCTTCGACTTCTGGTCGGTAAACGACATATCCTTTATTTTCGGCTGCTTTCTGTCTTTTATCGGCGAAAAGCTTTTTTAAGAATCGATCCGCTTTAGCAAATAACCACTGATCCCATTCCATTAGAGATATAAAGCTGCCATGTCGGTCAGTGCTGCAATAGTGTCGTCATCGTCCGTCAGCGGCAGAATCATGCCATGTTGGGCAGCCAGACGCGGTGGCAGACCTTTTACCACCAGTGCGGCTGTTGCTACCAGCAGACGGGTAGAAACTGTTTCGGGCAGACCCAGTTCGGGACGCATTCTTATCTGCGCAGCGAGACGCACCAGTCGGTTGGCCTGCTCTTTAGGTAAGCCCGTTTCAGCATGTAGAATTTCTGTTTCAACGTCTTTATCGGGGTAGCGAAATTCAATACTGATAAATCTTTGCCGGGTCGATGGCTTAAGCTCTTTGAAAGATTTTTGGTACCCGGGATTAAAAGACGCAGTGAGCAGAAAATTTTCATGAGCGCGTATGCTTTCATTTTTTCTGTCTAAAAATAGCTCGCGCCGGTGGTCTGTCAGCGAGTGAATGGCCACCAGGGTATCGGGGCGAGCTTCGGCAATTTCATCCAAATAAACAATCGCTCCCGTTTTGACGGCAGTCGTCAGGGGGCCATCCTGCCAGATGGTTTCCGCTCCTTGAATGAGATAGCGCCCTATTAAATCAACGGCAGAAGTCTCTTCATGGCAGACAATAGTAATTAAGCGGCGATCTAGCTGGTGGGCCATAAACTCAAGGAAACGGGATTTACCTGTTCCGGTAGGGCCTTTTAATAAAACAGGCAGCCGCTGGGCAGCAGCTGCCATAAATATTTCTATTTCTCTGCCTGTGGCTTTGTAATAGGGTGCTGGATGGCCACTCATGGCCTTATTCTGCACTTGTGGCAGCCACTATAGCCTCATCGTTTGGTTTGCCATGGCGGATGAAGTCATAGATAAACAAAATTACCCCAAAGGTGAAAAGCAACGCAGCTAACATCATACCGATAAAGTGTACTTCGGTTTCTTTCTGGGCAGCCAGAAAGTCCAGGCCCAATTTGCGCTCCAAATAAACTTGGGTAATACCTGCAACCGCCAGGGCGCCGGTCATGCCAACCATACCTATGTTCGCTGACCAAAAAGCCAAATAGCCGCTTAGGTTGTTGAACAGCTTGCGGCCAGTCAACTGGGGCAGGGCATAGGCGATTACGGCAAATACCAGCATACCATAAGCCCCCCAGAAGGCCATATGACCATGCATGGCGGTAATCAAGGTGCCGTGTGTCCATTTGTTGACCTGTGGCCAGGTATGGGCAAAGCCCAGAAATCCGGCACCGACAAACGACATGATGGCACAACCTAAAGTCCAATAGAGAGCAAGCTTGTTGGGATGGTCTTTGCCTTTCTTACGATACATGTTGATGGCCCATAAAGCCATTCCAAGGAAAGCGAGCGGTTCTAAAGCCGAAAAGATACCACCGACCATTAGCCAGTATTTTGGTGTGCCGATCCAATAATAGTGGTGTCCCGTGCCCAGAATCCCTGAAAGAAAGGTTAATCCCACAATAACGTAGAGCCATTTTTCTACAACCTCGCGATCCACCCCGGTAAGCTTGATGAGCAAGAAGGCCAAAATCGCACCCATGATAAGCTCCCAAACTCCTTCAACCCAGAGGTGAACTACCCACCAGCGAAAGTAGGAATCCAGTGTTTGGTTATCAAAGTAGATCATTCCCGGCAGGTAAAGCAGGGCAGCGCAGAACAATCCGAAAAAAAGCACCAGCTGTGTGGTGCTGTGTTTTTTTGCGTTCCAGATGGTCATGCCAATGAGATAGAGGAATAGTAGCACATTGACGACAACCAGGTAATCTAACGGCCGAGGGATTTCTAAAAATTTGCGTCCTTCCCACCAGTTAAAGTGAAAGCCAACAATAGCAATGACACCTACTACAACCCAAGAGATAAGCTGTACCCAGGCCAGTTGCGGCATATGCAGTTCCCGATCAGCTTCTTCGGGGATGATGTAATAGGCTGCACCCATGAATCCTGTAAGTAGCCACACAACCAGCAAGTTGGTATGCGTTGCCCTTGCTGCGTTAAAGGGAATGAAGTCATGCAGACCATCCATGCCGATACGGGCAAAGCCCATGATAAAGCCGTATGTTACCTGCAGTATTAAGAGCAGCATACAGACGGCAAAAAACCAAAAGGCGATTTTTTGTGATTTAAATCTCATGTTGTCCTCGCTTATTTCAGGCTCGCCAGAAAGCGTACTAATTCCTGGCGTTCATTATCTGTCAGTGGCAGTTTTGGCATTGTGGTGCCAGCTTTTACTGACGGGGGATCTTTTAGCCAGCGATCTAAATATTCAGCGTCGTACTTTTTCCCGACACCATCTAGAGCGGGCCCGACTACGCCACCGGTACCACCCAATTTATGACAGGCCATACACAGCTGGGTATATTTCTCCGGTTTTTCAGCAGGAAGAGCCAGTGCGACTGTGTTTCCCGTGGCCGGAGGTTCAATATTTGGCTTTGGCGGCCAGTTATTAGTATCGATATTACCGACCCATTCGAGAAAGGCAATGACCTGTTCTTTTTCTTGGTCGGTGAAGTTATATTTTACCATCCTTCTCTGCCCCGGGTACATCGCCTGGGGATCCGTTAGAAAAACCTTGAGGTATTCAGCTCCCTTCTGCTGCACGATCTTGGTAAGATCAGGCGCATAGTAGGCTCCTTCGCCAAGGAGTGTATGGCAGCCCATACAGTTGTTTTTTTCCCAGATTAGCTTGCCGGCTCGCGCCGCTGCACTCATGTTTTGTTCCTTTGTGCGCGTTGGATTCTGTCTTAGGGTATCCACCGTAAGAATGAGAAACGCAGCGCTAAACAGGAAAGTACCTCCGAGAAAGAAGGCACGGGCCTGTGATTTTGACAGCATTTTTACCCCCTATAATCTATAGTCCACTTTGTATGACATACTTATTTTACAATTGCATTGATTTAGATCAAAGTAGCTGGTATTTTATTTCAAAAAACAAAAGCAAGTACAGAGGCAAAAAAAACTATCCCCTAGAAGAATTTTTACTTAACTTATATATAAGCTGTGGGTTGGATGTACATCCCCCCTATACCTTTGCATTTTTGATAATTATTACTTAAGAAAAAATTATGTATCATATTCTGCTGGCCATTCACCTGCTTGCTGCCACGATCTGGACAGGGGGACATTTGGTGCTGTTCTTTGGTTTTTTATTGCCGGCATTGCGCCGGAAAGATGTTGCTATAGTGACTTCTTTTGAATCGCGTTATGAAAAGATTGGTATTCCGGCGCTGCTGCTGCTGGTCGTTACAGGACTGTGGCTTGCCTGGCTGCAAATGCCCGACCTGAGCCTGTGGTTTTCGCTAAAGTCAGTTATCTCACGTACCGTAACCTTGAAATTAACTTTATTATTGGCAACTGCCGCCTTAGCTCTGCATGCCCGACTGGGAATCATTCCGACTTTATCGCCACAATCTCTGCCGCAGCTGACCGGGCATGTTTTTTTTGTGACAGTGTTTGCTGTGTTATTTGCGTTAGCAGGCCTATGGCAACGCTTTGGTGGGCTATGGTGACTTTTACAGGTATTTTTTAAGTAGCTCCCGTTGTTGTAGGTGGATGTGGCCACTTTCACTGTCCAGAATTCCTTCATCTTTGAACTGTCGCAGCACGCGGGAAAAGGTTTCTGGTCGCAGTGACAGCATCGAAGCAATCTGGTGGTGTTTTAAGTTAGGGCAGCTGTTGGGCATGTGGTAGAGGAAATGAGCCACCCGCTGTACGGCATCCATAGTAAGAGTGCGGCTAATGGTCATGTTTAAAATTTGCAGTTTTTGTATTAAAGATTGCAATAAAAGGTGGTTGGCGCGAACATTCTTTTGTAGTACGCTACAAAATTCACCAACGCTAATTTTTAGTACAGTTCCATCTGCGATAAAACGAGCCGAGGCTGGGTAAGTAAATTCTTGTAAGATAGCCAGTTCAGCAATTAAGCTTACCGGTTCAAAGTAGTGCAAAGTAATTTCATTGGCTTTATTGTCATACTTGAAAAGTTGCAGGCGACCGCGAAGCAAAATGTATAAGTATTCTGGTTTTTCCCCTTCCCGAAATAGCAAGGTGTCACTGGGGTAGGCTATTTCGGCTGCCTTAGGAAATAGCTGGTGGATTTCTTCTAACGTAATAAGGGGAAATAAATTATACATCTATATTTTTTATAGTTTTTTACTTTTTTGTAATTCGTACTAAAAAACTTATACCTCTGTGGTTAGGGATATCCTAACCTTTAGTTTATGTAAGTGGGATTTTGAAGCTGAAAATCACATGTCAAGCCCAATCGCCTACTTTTGGCGAGTAATGCAAATGCATTACTTGGTTATGGAATAATTTTTGGAAAATGGATTGACTTTTGTTAGTTTACCAATATTTTTGTACGCAAAAGTTAACGAGGTGCTATAACAGTGATTTATTTAAAACCTACTATTAAAATGCATCTAAAAAATAGCCCAAGCTGGCAGCTAAAAACTTTTTGCTAAAAACTTTTTTAAGGAGAGTACTATATGAAACAGATATCTTGGTTGGTTGCCCTACTGTTTACGGCAAACCTACAGGCCAACACCCTAAAAAAAGTATTGGTCCTGGATTTTAAGAATATCCTTAAAAAACAGGAATTCAACTACTTAGAAGGCAGCATTACGGATGCGGTACGCAACAGCCTAAAAGAAAAATTTGTCTTTCAGGAAATGGAGCGTGTCCAGTGGTTAGAAGCAGCCAAAGACATTTATGTGGTCGAAGATGACTTTTACACCTACTCGGCGGCCATGAATTTAGGATTAGCGACTCGCCATGATGTGGTCATTTTTGGTGGTTTTTTGGTAGATACCCTCAAGGGGGGCGTCCAACAAATGCGCACCCGGGTGCGTATTTTAGACTTGGGCAAAAAAAAGCAAATTGCCGACTTTGAAATGCAAAACCCCATTGACAATACTATTTTTAACGCTGTGGATAAAATTGCCGAGCGCATTGTCAAAGAGGCCGCCGCGGTGCTGCCGAGCAAAGAAGATGCAGCGGCGGGCCGTTTTAAGGTGGAGATCCCCAGTTTTAACCAGTTGTCGTTGCGGGGGCAGGTGGCGCCACTAACAATAAATGCCAGCCGAGTGATTGCGCCGGCCAGCCAGCATGCGGGCAGTGATTTTAAGAACACGCTGGGTGTGGTGCTGGATTTTCAGCACTTTGGTATTTTCAAAGAGCAGTTGGGAGTTTTTGCTGCTGGCGTGGTGCGCTCGGCCAATGACGAGTTTAGCTACAAGTTAGATAGTTCGGCGGTGCCGGTGAGCCTACAGAGTTTTGGTGGCCAGGCAGGGTTTGCGTGGCGACAGAAGCTGGGCAATAGGTTCTACCTGCAGCCGCTTTTAGGTGGTGGTGCGCAGTATGACATCCTAAAATTTACGTACAAAAACCAAACCATAGCGGTGACGAACAGTACCGGGCAGGTGATGAATGCCAATGAATACAGTTTGCTGACCCCCTTTGCCATGGCGGGGTTACGTTTTGGCTATGCGGTCAATTCGTGGCTCATGGTAGAGACGGGCGCGCAATACAACTTTTTATTGTACCAGGGAACGCAGGGGCACAGCCTCTTTGCTGAATTGGGGGTAGGATTTAAACTATGAAAACGAAACTACTTTTTGGGTTAAGCAGCTTGCTGCTTTGGGCCTGCCAGGCCAAAATAACGATAGAAGAAAACTTTGCCTTAAAAGACCTCACCCCGCCGCAGGTGGTCTCAATTTTACCGGA
>CALHRC010000124.1 GCA_938038265.1 uncultured bacterium | reverse complement strand
ATATAACGTTATATAGGTTACTTGGGTGCACACTAGAATATGATTTTTTTTAAGTAACCAGCCGGTGCCCGTGAGGGCAGCCGGGCCGCAGCGATAGGGCGGGCAAGCCCCCTACCTTTTCCTTTAAATTGCCACCAAATATCATACTATAGTTACGGAATTCCTGAACAAGATTTGGTCATAAGGTTAGCTCATAAAGCCCTCTGCAAAAGAGTTGACATCTAATTGCAAAAAAACGTTAATAATAGATAGTGACTACAGAAACAGGGGATAAAATTTTATTTGAAAGCCAATTGCTTACCACCCGAGCTGCCCGGGAGAAATTTCTGGCCGACATCCCCGCACTAGCTGAAAAAATGAACCTGATGCCGGCCCTTGATCGCTATGAATTTCGACTGGTGCTTGATGAAGCGATCACCAATGCCATGGAACACGGTAACCTGTGGGATCCCACGAAACTGGTATTGGTTACCATACGGGGTGCGCAGGGACGTGAATTATTGGTTACGATAAAAGACCAGGGGTTTGGTTTTAATACAGCCAACGTACCTGAGGAGCTAAATCGCGAGAATAAGACCAGCCACCGTGGTCGTGGTATTTATATTATGAGAAAATTTTGTCGGGTAAGCTGGAACAGTATTGGAAATGAAATAACTCTGGGAATTCCCTTAAAAAAGGATTAGGATGTCAGTTATTATTACCCAAATTGATTCCAAAATTATGGTTACCATAAACCAAGCAAGGTTGGAAGGTGGCAATTCAATCTTTGACAATTTAATTAAAGAAGCACCATTTTCTGATACAATTAAAACCTTGGTTATTGATTTTAATCGGGTAGAATACATCAACTCACTGGGGATGGCCGAGCTGATGTCAACTTACTCCAACCTGCGGCGCATCAATGGTCGTGACATAAAGTTAGTTTTCAGCCGCCTGCAACCGCAAATTGCCAAAGTATTGCGCCTTTTAGATCTCGGAGAAATTGCCGAAATAGAGTCTTAAAAAAAGCGATAATTATTTACCTGAACTTTATTAGAAATATTTTACTGCGGTCATAACTGCGAATATCCTGCGGCAAATAAAGCAGCAGATCATCATGAGTTGACCGAGGAACTTTTTTCAGAATCCCGTAACTCGGTAAATTAAAGCGCGCCATTTCATGAGCGTTGAATTTTTCATTGCCTCTGAAAACCTGCAGCTCCTGTAGGTTACGACCAAATACAAAATCAGTAATCCCATCGCCGTCAAAATCGCCGGTATTAAAACCGGGAAATAAAGTACCCAGAGCAGAAAAAGTCACTTCATAGGAACTGACTTCCGTAAGCTCCCGATCTGCCAATTTAAAAAATAACGCTGTTACCGTTACCTTGGAGCGAACAACGTAAGAGGCAAAAAAAGCAACACCAGGTTGGATAACTGGCACCAGCAAAGCCCGCTTATCTTTAAGGTTGAGTACCAGCGGCGGGAAAAATGCACCTGCCTGGTTATGAAAAGTTTTTAGGTTTGCTGATGGCAGACCGTCGTTGCCCCAGAAAATAGAAATTTCGGTGCGGATGTTAAGTCCCAAACCCTTCACCACAGAAAAGATGAGATCTGGATGACCATCACTGTCAAGGTCAGTTATTTCTGCCAGTGATGCATAAATTTCATCAAGACTAACGGGATACACAACTATTTTCTGCAGCGCGAGAGCTCGTGACAATCCCGGCATAGAGACATCCGGGTTACTGCGTAGGTAATGCAGCGACGATTCTACTCGGAAATATACGTCGGGCAAACCATCGTTATTCAGATCTCTGAAATAAGCCCTCGGTAAAGTTGTAACCGATCGCAAGGAATTTCCTCTTACGTCAGAGTTCTTCCAGACCCGATCGCTGAAGCTGCCCTGCAGACGATAAGGAAATTGCTTTAGCATAGTAAAACCATCCTCACCTTGCAGATACATACCATAAGTACCGTTTGCCTTAGGAAGAAACAGATCTAGCCTGCCGTCGCCGTCAAAATCGGCAGCTAAGGTCAGAGATTCAATATCGTTGGCAAAAGGCGGCAGGGCAAACGCACCAGAGAGGAGCAAGCGCCGTTCGGCAAACACAACATTCTGTCTGGCCGCACGAACAAAGACCGCTTGCTGGGAAAGTTCGATCAAATCATCATAGCCATCGCCGTCAAGATCGGCAAATTCATAACCGGCGACATCAGATGGCACATAAATACTGCGCCGCAACTTGAAGCGCTCATCGAGGATCTCAATGCTGTGACCGGCGCTGGCATAGTACCAGGTAACCGACCCCATACGAATCGTGCCGGCTTGGTTGGGAACAATATTCAAATTCTCAGAGAGAACCTGTGGCTGGCTCCCGACAAGAGGTTTTACAAATAAAATATAAAAGCCGCAAAGATATGCGGCCTTCTTAAGCAAATTAAAATACTTAGGTAGGATATCACATACCGATAGCCATACCGCCATCCACCCGGAGGATAACACCCGTGATAAAATCTGCATCTTCTGAAGCCAGAAAGCGAACTGCACGGGCAATATCTTGTGGGGTTCCCTCTTTAGCAAGCGGAATCTGCTTTTTTAATTCAGCTTGAATTTCTTCTTTAAGCGCGCCAGTCATATCAGTCTGGATGTAGCCCGGGCAAACTGCGTTCACCGTAATGTTACGCGAGGCAAATTCCCGGGCAGCAGTTTTGGTCATGGCAATCACACCTGCTTTAGCTGACGCATAGTTGGCTTGGCCAGGCGAGCCGACCAGACCGGCTACCGAAGAGATATTGATAATTTTGCCGTAGCGTGCCTTGAGCATCGGTCGAGAGGCGGCCTGCATGCCATTAAAGACTCCTTTGAGATTTACGTTTACCACCAAATCAAAGTCTTCTTCTTTCATGCGCATCAACAAGTCATCGCGAATAACCCCAGCATTATTAACCCAAATATCCAGCGAGCCAAGCTGTTTGACAGCTTCATCAGCCAGTTTCACGCAATCTTCTTTTTTCGTTACGTTTGCCGCCACCGCAATGGCCTTCACACCATACTGCTTAGCAATTTCATCCGCAGTTTTCTGCGCTAATACATCTTGGATATCAGAAATTACTACGTTGCATTTTTTTTCGGCAAAAGCCTCGGCAATGGCGCGGCCGATCCCACGCGCCGATCCTGTTATAACGGCCGTTCTATTTTCAAACATAGGTCAACTTGAAATAAAAAATCTGCATGACAAGAAAAAATCCCCAAGCGCTATCTAGTCTTAGGGAGGTATGTTACACTCCCGCACCACGTAATTTTCGCTTATGTGAGGATATTTGGGTGGATTGCATCCCCCCGACAGGCCGCGCATAATTTTCGCATGTGGGGATGTCTTCCCGCGCTTTTTCAGCTAGCGGTGGGTTGTATGTAATTTCGCTACATGTGGGGATGTTTTCCCGCCGCTGCTCAGTTTCCCGTATGGGCTGATGTTACACTTGCACTGCCTAATTTTTGCAGATGTGGGGATATTTTCCCGCCGAGCAGTCTGACTAGTACACGGTTGCCGTAATTTTGAGGATATTTGAGGGGGTGCATCCCCCCGACGGGCCGCGCAAGATGTTCACGCATGTGGGGATGTTTGGCTGCGATGCGGGCATACCGATTCCCTGGCGGTGTTGCTGGTGGTAGGCTTAAGCAAGAGAACTGTTGGCTTGTTAGGCTGCCAATCGGGGTTTTAGCCCGAAAGAGTAGTCTAACTGCA
>CALHRC010000123.1 GCA_938038265.1 uncultured bacterium | reverse complement strand
GTTTAGGCGCGCCCAATCCACGGGGTAGCGGTTGTGGTAGAGGGCGGCATCTTCCCCGGAATATAATTTAGCGTCAAAAGGGAGCCACTCGCCAAAATCAGCCATCCACCCTGAAAGGCCGTTGCCCAACATATTACGTTTGATAATGTCTTTAATCCAGCGCTGCGCCATGGGGTTCGTTAAATCAAGCAAGACCGCAGGAAATCCAGCTGTCTGGATCACATAATCTTGGCCCTGGGCATTTTTTACAAGTAGGTTTTTCGCCACTGCTTCTTCATAGAGGGGGCCTTCGGTGGCGAGAAAAGGGTTAACGTAACCTAATACACGAATACCTCGGCGGCGCAAATCTTCCGTCCATTGTTTAAAGTTAGGGTAGGATGTTTCGTCGGGTAGCCAGCGCCACCAGAGCTGGCTGCCAAAACTGGTCTGGCGACGGCCAACCCAATCTTGAATCCAAATAGCAGTAACGGGGTTGCCTTCTTTTAAGGCATCCGATAGGGCGGCCTCAACTTTTTCTTTGCCGCCCTGCATGCCGAGGATGGTGCCGTAGGTCCAGTCGGGTAATGGAGAAAAGCGCCCAGTTTCAGCAGTAAAACTTTTTAGAAGAGCAGCATAATCTTGTTCAGCATAAAAACGGGCTTGCAATTTATTGTCCCATAATTCAATAGACCAACTGTTGTCAGCTTCAAAATCAAAGACCGCATAGGCACTATTTAAAAGATGCAATCCCCACTTGTTACTACCCATAACCCAAGGAATGGGAGCATAGGTAGTAAAGGCATTGCCCCCGGCCCCGGCGGTCAAATTAGCGCCAAGAGTGATGGGCTGCGCCCCGCGGCCAATGCCCTGCTCTTCGGTGAGAATTGGCACACGGTGGCCTTTCATGTTTTTGTAAGTAAACTGTTCGCCTAAGCCAAGAAATTTTTGTCCCGGCAAAGAATTTAAGCGTAAGTAAGTACGGTTAATTTCAGAATTATTAAAAGTAACTTCAAGGCGCAAGGTACCCAAACGATCCCCTTTAAAGGTAAGCTCAAAATTAGTTTCGCAATTTTTGCCAAAGAGGCGGCCTGTTAAGCGTAGGTCGTTAAGTGAGCTTTTTAATTCTCGAATTTGTTGGTTATTGCAGCGGGCGATAATCTCCTCATTCATGGTAAAAGAGGCCATGCGATAGCCTACAGTACTTTGAGCTTTAGCTGCGGCAAGAAAAGGGCGCTTAAGCGACAGCGAGAGAAATTCACCAGGGCGATCAAAGGGACGCAGCAACAATTCGTTTTCCGTAATTTCAAAATAAAAAGCATTAGGTACAACATTCTTCTGCGGGCTACTAAGGTACTCTATATCGCCAAAAGGCTTTCCGCCGCAGTGGCTTATGGCAAGCAGCAATATAAAACTTACAGAGATAATTAGTCTCATTTTTTACCCCCCCGTTGGGCTAAGGTTGCAGCAACGGCATCCTCATCGTAGCCCATTTGTTTTAGCATTAAAAACCAAATTATACCAGAGAGTAGCCAAAAAGCAATGGCCACGTTGTAAGCTAAGGTATCGGGCATCACCAAAAGCAAAAGGCCCACAAAGAACGGGCCGAGACCTTTGCCGAGATCATCGGTTAGGTTGAACATCGCAAATACTGAACCGCGGTTTTCGGGTAAATTTGTATTAGCTAAAATCGCGCGCACATTAGGTCCTGTGAGTGGAGTAATCAGACCAGCTAAAATAGCCACCCAAAACATTGGGGTGATCGTTTTCCCTTCATAATTAAACATGATAAATACCGGCACCATCCCTATAAGAATAGTGGCGCCGCTGAAAGCAGGCAGCAGTTCTCTCTTAATGCGATAAACTAAGGCGCCCAGATAACCACCGATAAATGCGCCCAGGATGGCAAAGCCGCCAAAGAGCATGACCAGCAGATTTGCCTCGTTCACATGAAAACCTTTTGACTTCTCGTAGAAATCAACCGTATAGGTAAAGAGCAAACCCCAGGGTACGCAGCCGGGAATGGATTGCGCAAATACCAGAACGTTGGTTTTGACTTGAAAGATTTTTTTCAGATCGCTTAGTCTTACGGTGTGCATTTCGGGTGAGACGCCAGCATCCATCGCCCCGCGATGGGGTAATTCACCCCAAAGCCAAAGCAATAGCATTAAAGGGAAGGATGGTAAGGCCATTAAGAGAAACGCTGCCCGCCAGCCACTCATTCCCAAGAGAGTACTGTGGGCCAAAAAACCACCGGCAAGCTGTCCGGCAGCAATTCCTAATCCCATGGCAAGCCCCAAATAGCCCGAAGCAATGGGGCGGTTTGCTGGCCTGAAATAATCCCCCATAGCCGAAAAAATCACCGGATAAATCCCCCCTAAGCCAATGCCCGTAAGGGTGCGAGTAATTAAATATACCGTATAGTTGGGCGCAAAAGCACTAACCGCGCAAGCCGATTCCCCTAAAGCAGAAACGGCTAACAGCACCTGAAGGCGACGGCGGGCATCTAAACGGTCATTGAGAATACCACTATAAATAGACAGCAGACCACCCATAACAAAAAAACACAACGAGACTAACGAACCAATATACCAGCGGTAATCAGTTTCGGCAGAGAAACCAAACTCTGCTCCAATACGTGACAGATTGGCGGCAGCCACGTTCTGGTCAGCAAACAGAAAAAAGGTGAGGAATAACATACCAAAAAAAGCAAAACGCCCGCGGTTGCTGGCTTCCTCTAAATCTCCCAGGCCAATGAATTTCAGCATCAGTTTTTCCCCTCAAGGCGCGCGGTTTCAGCCAATAACTCTTTTTCGCGATATTTTATAAAGACAATTCCCGCTACGACAGCTAATAAAAATCCTACCACACCACTTAAACGAATACCTAAATCATTGCCGGGATCTTTACCCAAAGTCGTAAGACCAGCAAAAGTCATAATACCAAAGGTCTGCCCGAGCTTTTGCATGAGGGTGCGCGCAGCAAAATACATCCCCTCTTGTCGGATGCCGCTTTTTAAGGCGTCATTTTCGGCAATATCAGCTAAAATGGCGTTTGGTAAAATACCCAAAAAGGAAATGGGGATAGAAGCAAGAATAATCAACAGGTAAGCCTGTAAATCAGGTGAGAACAGCGCGGTAAGCAGTGGCTTACCTAAAATATAGACGCAGAGAAATACCAAACCATAAAAAATTAGTGCGCCGACCACCAGTGGTTTTTTGCCAATTTTTTTCGCCAATAAATTTACGATGGGATAAAACACAAAAGAGACTACTACCATCACCGCTAAAAGAACGCCAGTAATTTGCTTGCCATGCTCGGCATCGTTGGGAAAGAGCAGCACAGTGGTGTAATATAAAAGACCCGTCATAATAATACTCAGCGCCGCAAAATAAGCAAAATCCGCAATCACATAATAAATGAAGTTTTGGTTGCGAAAAGTTTTCGCCAAAGCTGCCACAATTGGCACCTCCGAAGGAACTGCAGCACAGTATTTTTTTTCGTCAATAAAAAGCGGCGGCAGCAGCATGAAGAGAAACGCCAAAGCACAGAGGATGGCAATGGCTAATTGAAAGCTCGCCGCCGCTGGCAGCGCAAACCCACTCTGCAAAGCAGAGGCAATAGCCGGTGTCTGGGCAGCCACAATAATGCCCAAAGCATACGTAATAGAAATCCACGTGGAAAGATTTAACCGCTCAGTAGCCGTGTGACCTAACTCTGCAATTAAAGCAAAAAAAGGTGTTACATAGACAGTTAAAAAAAGATAAAATAAAGTTTGCATGCTGACAAGCCAAACTATATTTAAAACCGTCGGCTGCGAGTCGGGCGGCAAAAACATCAAGGCACAAAACAGCGCCGCAGGCAATGAGCCATATTTCAAAAAAGGTATCCGCCGCCCCTTGGGGTGTTTAGAGCGATCGCTAAGCCACGCAATCAACGGGTCAGTAATGGCATCCCACAAGCGACCACTGGCCGCAATTAGAGAAATAGCATTGAGCACTACCAGAAAAGTAGCCTGGGTAACTAAATAAGGCAACCCAGCATTTTCAGGGGGGATGTAAAAATATACCAGTTGAATACCAATAATGTTAGCTAAAGTTGACCAACCAAGTTGGCCTAAGGCATAGGCTAACTGCAGCCTGCCCGGCAAAGACGGTTTTTGTGCCATACAACAAACACAATAACCATAACTTTCTTTAATTGTCAAACCAGATTTGTCAACATAATACGCGTAAACTGCCCCCCCCTATCGTGGGGGCACCGGCCATGGCCTGCTGGTTTTGCGCTATCCCTCGACTTTACCTTAACTTTTTAGAATGCCATAACTATAGCAGGATATAATATCTATATAACGTTATATTTGTTTTAGTAACTCACAAACCCTGCGGGGGATGGAACTTGCAAGCCAAAGCCGCAACCCGCTCAGGCTGCCCCCCCTATCGTGGGGGCACCGGCCATGGCCTGCCGGTTTTGCGCTATCCCCCGACTTTACCTTAACTTTTTAGAATGCCATAACTATAGCAGGATATAATATCTATATAACGTTATATTTGTTTTGGTAACTAACAAGCTGCAAGCAAGGCGGGTGGAACTCTACCTCATTCAGGAATCCTAAGAACAGATGGGGAATTCCCCACCAAGAAAAACCATCCCCCAGGCGACATAATCTTGTTTTTGGGCACTAACAAGCCGCGGCAGGCGGCTTTTAGTTAGCCCTACAGTAGGGATTGCTTCGGTGGTTACAACTCAAAGTATTTTCGCTCAACCGTGCAGACTTTCAAGGTACCTTTCAGCTTCAATGGCTGCCATGCAGCCGGAGCCCGCCGCCGTAATCGCCTGCCGGTAATAACTATCCTGTACATCACCGCAGGCAAAAACACCGGGGATCTTCGTCGCAGTTTTGCCCGGTACAGTTTTAATATATTTCTTCTCGTCTAAGTCCAACTGCCCTTCAAATAAATGAGTATTGGGATCATGCCCAATGGCAATGAAAACGCCCTGCACCGGGAAATCCAGAATACTACCGTCACGGGTATCTTTCAATTTAACACCAGAGACGACTCCAGTCTTTTCATCCCCATAAATTTCGCTGATTTCCTTAAAGAGTTGAAATTCGATTTTGGGATTATTTTTGGCGCGATCTACCATAATCTTACTCGCACGAAAACCGTCACGACGGTGCACAATAGTTACTTTGGTAGCAAACCGAGTTAAAAAATTAGCCTCTTCCATGGCACTGTCCCCACCACCAACAACAATCACTTCTTTCCCCCGAAAGAAAAAACCATCACAGGTAGCACAGGCAGAAACCCCTTTACCCTTAAAAGCCTGCTCTGAAGGAATACCCAGAAAACGCGCGCTGGCGCCGGTAGCAATTATGATCGTATCAGACGAATATTCCGTACCTTCTGATATTACCTTAAACGGACGCCCCTCTGTCAGAACCACCTTGTCAGCTAATTTAGAAATTAGTTTTGCCCCGAAACGCTCCGCCTGCTGGCGAAATTTTTCCATCATTTCAGGCCCCATGATCCCCTCTGGAAAACCAGGATAATTTTCAACTTCATTGGTAATCATGAGCTGCCCCCCGCGCTCAATCCCCTCTAAGACAAGTACGTTTAAGTTCGCCCGCCCCGAATAAATAGCAGCAGTATAGCCGGCAGGGCCGGAGCCGATAATAATGACATCAAAATGGTTAGCGCCTCTACTCATGTAATAATAATATTGAATCGCCGGCATGCTGTCAAATATAATATACCTTACCGGGTATATCCAGCTGCCACCCGCTAAATAAATCACCAACAGAGTAGAGCAAGAACGTTAAGAGACATAATTTTGTTTTTTAGTAACTAACAAAACCAGGCTGCCCCTGCCATAGGGATTGCTTGGGGGTTACGCTTCCCAGCTATACTAAAAAGAGTTGAATTTCTACAGGGGATAGTAAAAAGGGTAACCAATGCCTCTCGAAAACCTGCTGAACATAAGAACCGAGGTATTGAAATCATCCACGGGCGATATTATGGTGATCTATTTTGCCGGCAAGATCACCTCAGATAATGTATTTGACCTGAACCAAAAAATGCGGAATATTTTCTCCGATAATATTTACAACGTAATCATTCACCTTACCGACCTCGAGTACTTAAATAGTACCGGCATTGCCATGTTTCTGAATATCTCTAAGACCATCGAGCAGAACAAGGGTAAACTCATCCTTACCCGACCTTCGCCTTTTGTTAAAGATCTGTTTGAAATGACAGATCTAATCTCTAAATTCACAATAGTCAATACCCTAGAAGAAGCGCAGAAACTCATCAGCGCGAGCTGAAATGCATCTCGAAGTTTTTGATGACAGCAATACCGCTGACGGCAAAGTGTTAGCTGAAATCTGTTTATCGGTAGCTTCGCGATTACCTGAAATTTTTAAGACAATGAAAAAAAAACCGCGAAAACCTGTCGGTAAACAGACAAAGATATATATTGTTTTAACTAACGATAAAACCATCCGCAAATTAAATAAAAAATACCGCGGAAAAAATACCCCCACAGATGTACTAACTTTTAATAATGATTTCTATCGTTTTGATAAATCCGATATGTTTTCAGAAATCTATATCTCAATTGAAACAGCCATGCGCCAAGCCGCAGAACATGGTATAACTATTGCAGATGAATTGATCCTTCTGACAGTACACGGCCTTATTCACAGCGCAGGCTTTGACCATGAACACTCCCGAAAGCAACACGAAATTTTCTGTGCTCATGAAAAAAATATCATGCGCTTGCTAGGATATACAAATTTAGTCGGACTGGCCTCTCAAGAATGATCGCAATAATCCTTAACAGAAGAATTACCGAAGACCAGTCAATAATCGCTGACTTGCTTAACGAAAACGGCGATATTCTCAAAATTAAATTCCCCGGTATATTGAAGTCAGCTAAGAGAAGCGCCTATAATGTCGTACCCGGCGCCCTCTGGGAAATCACCCTTGCGGGCAATCCAAAGCCAATCCAAATACCCCGCGAAAGTAATTTTGTCTCAAGCCCTTTTGGCGTGGCGCCAACTTACCGCGAACTGGAACTTATCCATGAAATGCTCTCGCCGGTGAATGCACTCCTACCCGGTGACCGCTACCCTGAAATTTTTGTTTTTCTACAACCGATTTTAAATCATTGGGGGGGGATGTCATTACCCGAAAAAGAATTCGCCGTTTCAAAATTTATCCTTTTCATTTTCAGCAGATCCGGCTTCTACCATCCTGAAAACATCTGTTTTGTCTGCAGCAGCGAAAATTTTCCTTCAGCAGGCTATTTTCTCCATAAAGGACATATTTGCCCCATTTGTGCTGGTAAAATAACAGTAACCGAAAATGAAGTTATTCTTCGCGACTGGCTCAAAATTTTAGAAGAAGAAAAGGTAGATCTTAACTTCCCCCAAGAAAAACATGCAAGCGCCAGACAGCTAATTTTACAAGCAATTTCATTGGCGCATACATAAAAACGCCGATTCCTATCAACTCTTCTAACTCGTCTTGCTTACCGCTTTACCCGCCGGCGACCTACTCTTGCGGTTCCCGAGGGAACAACTACCATTGGCGAAGCAGATCTTAACTTCCGTGTTCGGGATGGGAACGGGTGTATCCTCTGCTCTATAACCGGCGGGGAAAGGGGTAGAAGA
>CALHRC010000122.1 GCA_938038265.1 uncultured bacterium | reverse complement strand
TGTCACACTCTTTGTAGGCAATTCCCCACCAAAGATGAGACATAATGTATGTTTTTAGTAACTAACAAGCCGGATGTATGCTGCCTTTGTTCAGGAATTCCTGAACAGATAGGGACTTCCCCATCAGGAAAACCATCCCCCAGGCGACATAATCTCGTTTTTTAGTAACTAAATACTCGTAAGCGGGCAAGATAGATCCCCATGGGACATAATGCCAGTTTTTAGTAACTAATAAGCCCCCGTAAGGTGCCTTTGTTCAGGAATTCTAAGAACTAAAGCGCTGCCGCCCTTTTACCTACCCCACCATACGGATTGCTTAGGGGTTAGGTTATAATGGTTTACGTTCTGAGTAGCGCTTTAACCTGCTCATACTGCCATGAAGGGAAAGGTAAAAACATCCCCCCACCGTGACCAAGTGCGCTTGGGTATTATTGGCGGCGGGCAGTTAGGGCGGATGCTTATCCGCCATAGCCTTGACCTCAATATTCATCCCTTGGTACTTGACCCTGACCCGGCCTGCCCTAGCCGCTATGTCGCCTATGATTTAGTCACCGGGTCGCTTGATGACTATGAAACCGTAGCTCGGTTTGCACGCATGAGTGATATTGTTACTATTGAAATTGAAAGAGTCCATGTGGATGCCCTGGAAACCGCGGTAGCTGAAGGCATTAAAGTTTATCCCCAGCCGCAGGTAATTCGTATGATACAAGATAAGGGTTTGCAGAAGCAATTTTTTGCCAAACATAAAATTCCAACAGCTCCCTTTGTAATCGTAGAATCCCGCGACCACCTGCTAAGCTTAAAACCCAAGTTACCTGCCGTGCTCAAGATGTGCCGGTTGGGGTATGATGGCCGTGGGGTTATGAAATTAAAGAATAAGGGGGATATTCAAAAAGCTTTTAATGTCCCCTGTGTGTTAGAAGAGATGGTGGCCATCGAAAAAGAAATTGCGGTGCTCTTAGCGCGCAACCCTAGCGGCCAATTGGCTGTCTATCCCGCCGTAGAACAGGTCTTTCACCCACAAAAAAATATTCTGGAATATTTAGTCTCGCCCGCTCGCTTGACATCCTCCCAAAACCAACAAGCGCAACACATTGCCCGGCAAATAGCTGTCGCCACGGGCATCATTGGTCTTTTGGCAGTAGAAATGTTTGTCACCCAACAAGGTGAGTTGTTAGTCAATGAATTAGCCCCCCGTCCCCACAATAGTGGCCACCAAACCATAGAAGGCAACGAAACCAGCCAATTTGAACAACTACTGCGTGCCGTAATGAATTTACCCTTAGGCGATACTGCTGTGGTGCGCCCGACAGTAATGGTCAACCTATTAGGTGCCCCCGGCCACTATGGTAAACCAGTGTATCGTGGTTTAGAAAAAGCGCTGGCTCTACCCGGAGTGCATATACACCTCTATGGTAAGGTAGAGACAAGGCCGTTTAGGAAAATGGGGCATATCACAGTAACCGGCGCTACCCTCGAAGAAGCTGAAAATAAAGCCCAAAAAGTTAAGAAAATAGTAAAGGTCACCACATGAAACAACCGTTAGTATCCATCATCATGGGTAGTGAATCAGATTTGCCCATCATGCAGCCAGCGGGGGATGTATTAGTCGAATTTGACATCCCCTATGAAATAGAAATTGTCTCGGCTCACCGTACCCCTGAGCGGATGTTCACTTTTGCTAAAACAGCCCATGAACGTGGTATTAAAGTAATTATTGCGGGTGCTGGCGGGGCGGCTCATTTACCAGGTATGGTTGCTGCGCTTACCCACCTGCCGGTCATCGGTGTTCCGGTGAAATCGTCAAACTCCCTGCAGGGCTGGGACAGCATTCTCTCTATTCTGCAGATGCCGGGGGGCATTCCTGTGGCAACTGTAGCCCTCGACAACGCAAAGAACGCGGCCCTGCTGGCAGTCCGTATGCTGGCGATAGGGGACAGTTCTCTTGCAAAGAAAATGGTCACATTTATGGAGCAACAGCGCGATAAAGTTCTGGCCTCTGCTGAGAAAGTTTCCTCTGTCAAAAAAATCGGTTTTTAAACCAACTTTTTTTTACCGTTCAACGTCTAATGTATTGGTTCGCAGCTTATCTGCCAGCTTCTACCGGGAACCAAATACACTATGAGAGAGAACACACATGAAAAACAAAATTACTATATTATCAGCCTTAGTGGTCATTGCTGGAATGACCGCGCTCGCGGCAAACCCGACCTTACCTAATAAACTGGGTAAAACTGCAATTTCCACCAAAGGAACTTCTACAGAGCATAAATGTCCCGCCGGCAACCAGATTATTCTGATCGCCGATACTGGGGTGAGTCATGCCGGCTGGACCGGCATTAAAAGCGGCGAGTGGCTGTTAAGCGCCGATGCTAAGCCCACCGCTACTTTCGCTCAAGGTAAACTGACCTGCCGCTATATGTCAGGGCCACGCACGCACAACCCATCGATTGAAAAAAGAGATCTGACAGCCAGCGAGCCCTGCCCTTCAAACGGAATTGCATTGGTGATTACCAGTCGTACCAGTGAGGCCGGCTGGGAAGGTAAAAAAGCGGGCGAATGGGCGGCTACCTTTGATCCACACAACTCTTCTTATTTTAATGGGCGCCAGTTTTGCCGTTACAAAGCTACAATATCAAACGCGGTTTTATCGGTGGAGAAGGCTATTAGCGGCACCTGTTCGATAAACAGTACCGGCGATGGCGTAAACTGCCTTAAGAACAGCGAATAACCAACTCATCAGGTTGGCCAGTGGTGGCCAGCACGGCACGCCAGAGTGTACTGCGCTTGGTGTGCAGTATTTTGCGCTCGGCCACCGCCATTTTTATGGGTACATAAGTAAAGATGTTGTTCCAAAAACCAACCACCATTTCTGTTTTTCCTGCCATAGCGGCATGTACCGCGTTTTGGGCTAAAAATCCACAAAAGATGGAATCTTCTGGGTTAGCGGGTACTGCCCTAATGGTATAGCTGGGGTCAATATATTTGAGGGAGACCTCCATCCCCCGGCTGGCAAAATAGTCCATAATACGGTTGCGTAAATACCAGCCAATATCTTCTAATTTTGTGTTGCCCGATTTGTCTTTTTGTGTTGTGGTGTTAAAAAATTTCTGTCCTGCCCCTTCTGCAACTACAATTAACGCATGGCCACGGTTTTTTATACGCGCTTCTAAGTGCTCTAAAAAGGCACCGGGACCTTCTAAATCAAAATCTTTTTCGGGAATGAGCAAATAGTTCACATGGCGGCTGGCTAATGTGGCATTGGCAGCAATAAAACCAGAATGGCGCCCCATGAGTTTAACTAAGCCAATTCCGTTAGGAGCGCCGATGGCTTCGACATGAGCGGCATTGATGGCCTTAACCGCTTCTGAAACGGCAGTAGAGAAGCCAAAGGTCTTTTGGATGTACTGGATATCATTATCAATGGTTTTGGGCACACCAACTATGGCAATTTCCATACCGCGGCGCTTGCACTCTTGGGATAACGCTAAAGCGCCACGTAAAGTGCCATCCCCCCCAATTGTAAAAAGTATATTGATGCCAAGTTTTTGTAAATAATCGGCCATTTCAGCCACATCTTGTGGGCCACGCGAAGAAGCTAAAATAGAGCCCCCCAGGCCCAAAATGTCGGTTACCCGTTCGGGGGTAAGCTCTAAAGGAGGATGGCCATGGCGCTCGACCATCCCCTCATAGCCATAGCGAAAACCAATAATGTATCTAACGTTATATCGGTAATGTAGTTCCATTACCAGCGCGCGGATTACATCATTGAGGCCGGGGCAAAGGCCGCCACAAGTGACGATCCCCACTTTAACTTTGCTTGGCTCAAAATAAATTTTTTCCCGTGGGCCGGCCTCTTCAAAACAGCGGGCGGCGGCGAAATCGGAAGTTGCTAATTCTTCTTCGGGATAGACCGAACGAAATAACACCCGGTTGCGGTCGTCGGTATAAAACCCATAGCCCGCTGGATTGGCAAAACGCGCGGCGCCTAAGGTTTCAATGCGCGTGTCTAAGTTAGTTGTCATCCCCGCACTCTTATGAGAAGACGTCTTTCAATTTCAAATATTTTTTCAGGGATTTTTTCTTTGCCGAGATCTTTTTTATCATTTTCTTTAATAAATAAATCCACCCCATACTTTTCTAAAGCAGCTTTGGGTTTTATGTCTTTTAAGCCAATCATTTGAAATTGTATAACCCCGGCCTTGAGTTCTGGCTGGATGGCTTCTTTATTAAGCACGCGGTGGAGTACATATAATGTTTCGCCACTTTTAGATGGTTGCGTATGGTAACCCTCGGTATAACCCATATCCCACAGGGCATTTTCGGAAATATCGCGCGAAGCTAAGCCATGCAACCAGGCAAACACTAACCCGCCATAGACAATGGGATCCCCACTCATGGCCCCTGACTGGCCTTGTGAATAGAGGCGGTCAAAGTGCAGCGGATGGGTATTGCCCACGCGGTAAGTTAAGGCAAAATGTTCGTCGGTAATGGTGCGGCCATTGGGTGAGGCAATTATTTCCCCTACTGTAAAATCTTCATAGTAGGTGTCAGGGCGGGTAAGGTTGGTGGGGCGTGCTGCTGGTACAAAATCAGGCAGATGGATTTCTACCTCGGTAGGGTGTTCTACCGGCAAGGAAGAGGTGACCAACACCGGCGGGGTATAACCCGCCGGCCGCGGCGGGACCATAATCTTACGGCTATACTGGATCACCCGCTCATTGCGCTGGTTCAAGCCAATGGTGTTGAGAGTCACGATGCCGGGCTTACCCTCGCCGCGCTGTTTTTTGTCAGCAATTTTAGTAATAGCCCGCAAGGTATCGCCAGCATAGACGGGACGTAAAAAGTGCATATTGTAGTAACCCAAATTGGCATAAGCTTTTTCTGAATTGTTCTGCACCCCAAGTGACAAAACAACGTTAAATACCAGCAGAGGGCTGGCGGGGATGTCTTTGTAACCAAAGGCGCGGGCATATTCTCGGTTTAAGTAAAGCGGGTTGGCTTCTAAAAAAGTAGTGGCAAATTCGTGCAACAGTCCTGCATGTAAGGTCATACCCCGCGGGTGCTCATAGACATCCCCCTCGTTAAAATCTTCTAAATAGCGACCATATGACTTGTAACGGATTTGCAGTGGCTCACTGGCCTTTACCTGCGCTGTCAACTCTTTCATGTGAGACGATTTCAGTACCATAAGACCACACTGCTAATTTGGCACAGCGCAAAAAGAAAAAATCGGCCGCACCAGCCGCAAGCCTGTTGGCGGGGGGCAGCAAGCAGACTGTCCGCTTAAGCCAGTGCTAAGCAAAGCAGCTCTTATCCCCATACCTGAGATTTATGTTTACCAATGATCTACCCACGGGACTTAGGCTATTTATCCAAAGTAGCTCGTCTCTTTTCCAGAAATTCCAGCAGGTTGTCGCAGCAACGATCCAGGATATCAAAGACTTCGGCAAACGCTTCGGGACCATGCCCCCAGGGGTCGGGTACATCCCCCCCTTTGCCTTTGCTGTCAAAATCGCGCATGAGTAGCAATTTCTCCCGGGGGATGGCGAATTCATGTTCTAAGGTATGGTAGTTAGAATGATCCATCGCGACGAACACATCAAATTCCAGGCGATCGCTGGTACGTACGGGGCGACTGCGCTGGTGTTCAATTGAGATGTTTCGTTTTCGGGCAATTTGTAGGGAGCCCGAATGCGGTTTTTCACCCTCATGGTAGGCTGAGGTGCCTGCCGAGTCGGCAAAATAGAAATCGGTCAGGCCCCGGGCGGCGACTTTATGCTCAAAAATGCCCTGTGCCAGCGGGGAGCGACAGATGTTCCCTAAGCAGACAAACAAAACTTTGGTCATTCTCGGCCCCCCACAAAGGAATCTATGATCAGAAAACCGTTGGTGAGACTAACTATGTCATCGCCCTCGGCGCCCCACATGGCAGCGAAATAGCGACAGATGGCCACACTAACCCGGGGAATGTACACCGGGTAGCGCTCACCAGCCGAATAGAACAGCGGTATATTGCTGCGCTGCAATATTTCAGGCACTTTCAGCAGGTTTTTACCAATCTGCAGCTCCTGGGTCAGTTGGGGGATGTCTTCTTCTGGCAAAGGGAAGTGCCCTAGGTCGCTGAGATGTACTTCGCGGGTACCAATTTTACCTTGGGGGCTCTGCTCTAACCGGTGCCGCACCAGATATCCCCCCTCAGAGACATGCAGCATTAGGTGGGGATAGTTAGTCACTGGTTTGAAAGCGTCGTCTAAGGTGATCTTTTGCATATTGGTTTCTATTTTGTCTTAAGGTCAGAGAAGCAAGATTATTTCTCAAACCGAGCTAAGACCGAGTAGCCATGTTCGGCAAACAGGCCTTCTACCTTCGACATACGGGAGATGGGTTCAACACCCCGTTGCAATCCTTCCCGGCTTACCTGTTGCCAGGTAATCCGCCGATAAAAGGTGTGGACACTGACCCCAGAGGCAAAGCGACAGGCGCCACCGGTGGGCAAAATATGGTTGGTTCCAGTGAAATAGTCGCCGGCCGCCACCGGCGCATAGGGGCCCACAAAGATGCTGCCAGCTGCGGTTATTTTGGCCAATACGTCCTCGTCATAGTTAGTCTGAATTTCGAGATGTTCAGGGGCATACTCGTTAGAGAATTCTATCGCTTCAGACAGGCTATCTACCAGTAGAATGTGGCCATTACGGCGGATGGCTTCCCTGGTGATGGACTGGCGATCCCCCCTCTGGGCTATGGCTGTTTCTATTTCTACAATAGTTAGTCGGGCTACTTTTTCATTATCAGTCAGTAATATGGCACTGGCGTTTTCATCATGTTCCGCCTGCGCCAGCAGATCGTGCGCCAGAAAATGCGGGTCAGCGCTGCCATCCGCAATAATAACTACCTCTGAGGGACCAGCAAAAGAGTCAATACCACACCAGCCCCTGGAGAAGGCATAAGCCTTGGCCGCCGCCACATAGACATTGCCGGGTCCATAGATAAAATCAACCGCAGGCAAATTGAGTTCAGGTACCCCCAAAGCCATGGCCAAAACCCCCTGGGCGCCACCGGCCTGCACCACCCGGTCAGCCCCAGTTAGATAAGCCACCGCCAGAATGACCTCGGCGACTTTGCCATCCGCCGAGGGCGGGGAGAGCAATGTAATATCGCCTACCCCGGCAAGTTTTGCTGGAATTAAACCCATCATCACCGTGGAAGGGTAAAGGGCCTTACCACCCGGAACGTAGAGGGCCACCCGATCAAAAGGTTGAAATTTAAACCCCAGACGGTTGCCGCCCACTTCGGTGGTTATATCCACCGGCCGCTGCTTTTCATGAAATGCACGGATGTTGTCTATTGCCAGAGAAAAAGCCTGCAGCTCAGCAGGATGTTGTTGCTGGTAGCGGCTAAAAGCTGCCTTGAGCTCGTCTTTGCCTAACACCGGTTTTTCCGGAAAACTTTTATCGTATAACAGTGAATAATGGCGCAGGGCTTCATAGGTATTCTTTTCCATGGCGGCCGCCATGGGCAGGATGGTCTGCGAACGCACCTGTTCAAGATCAAGCGCAGCGCGGGTCATGATGGCCCGCCGCTGCGATGGGGAGAGGTCTTTGAGGCGTTGTATTGCGATGATAGTATCAGACATGGGGGTAGATTTATGTTTACGGATGGCCTGAAAATCCCTTTAATGCTGGTATTGTTCAGGAATTCCTGAACAGAAACGATTTACCGCCCGGCGCGCTGTGGTAATTTGCGCTTATGAAGCAATTGTTAGTCACTTTTCTGTTGTTGGTGCCCGCGTTTTTGCAGGCTCAGGGCAAAAGTAAGGTGGATTTCGAAGATGAACTCCAACTCGATGGTGGTAAAAACAATCCCCCCCAAAATCCTGAACCGCCCAAAGGAAAATTAAAAGACGAAACCGTAGTAGTCGAAGGGGAGGATGAACAGTTATTCCGCAACCAAAAAGAAGCTGCCAAAGATATCAAACCCGGCGAAAGCGATCTGACCGACTGGAAAGAACCCGCCGATGAGATCATCAAACGGGAAAAAAAAGGCCCCCGCCAGGTTGAAAAAAAAGCCCAGTTGCGCGCCGAGTATGGCTCTTACAACGCCCTAGGGGCCGACATCTATGTCACCAAGGCTGATGAATTTGGCGTCTATATGCTGGAATATAACCGCCTGAAGTATGACTCGGAAGGCTTTGGCCGTGCAACTGTGGCTAATTCCGAATATTCCAGTGATCGACTAACTATGTCATCGGGATTTAACTTGAGCGAGAACTATAAAATGCTGCTGAAAGCATCCTATGAAGATTACCTGCGTGGTCTGCAGCAGAATCCCGTCTATACACAGCAGTTTCGTCGGGGGGGATTTTTTGATCTCAATAACCAATTTCGCCCCTCAGAATTCCAGCGGCTCAATGTGGATGTATCCGCCGAATATATTAGCTCCTCTATTGAAGAGAATACTGCGCAGAGAGACAGAGATACATCCGCCTATTGGCGCATTAAAGGGGGCGCGGACTGGCAATATATCTTTGGAAACAGAAATGCCCTGTCTATGGGGGGCAATCTGTGGTATGCAGAAAACCGTCTTTATGGCAATACTGCGACTAACTATTATCGGGTAGGTGAGTTTCGCGCTAAGGATGTAATCCCTCTCTACCGCACTATTGTCGGTGAAGAAAAAGTTCCCTGGCAGCTTGATTTGACCATTGGTGTTCAGGTAACCTTTGCCCAGCAGATGATGCCTGTATGGGGGCCAATAGTCTCGCTGGATAGTTTTTTGGGAGCCTGGTATTCCAAGTTGGAGTTTGAACGCAAGGGGTCTGTTCCCGAAATGCGTGAAGACTTTCTGCAGCGCCATTACTCGCGGCCAGTACACTACACTGAGCTGCAAGATCATTGGCATGCCGGCTGGAAAAACAGTTTCCGTCTGGCGCCCAACCAGGTGTTGAAGCTAAATGGAGGGTTTAATTTTTACGAGACTTATTTTGACCGCAATTACAATCCAGCGGATGGCCTGCTCTCGGCGCGGGCCGTTTTATTCCGCGCTCCCTATGCCGAAACAGTTTGGGAGCATAGCCCCTTTGACCTCTTTTTTTATGAAATGGGGGTCAGGGGTGAGGCCCAGCTTGACAGAGTTACTCACCGGGCCCCTGTCTCCCTATTCCTGAAGGCCCATGTGGTGCCCAATGGCTGGGATTTTGGTATGGAATTCCATGCTCAGTCAGCCCGTAAGGTGCCGGATGTATCCGCTGAACTGAAACCTTTTTTCCTGTGGCATGCTTCCCTTGAGAAAAAATTCAACCCTACAGTTAGTGCTTATATCCGAGCTGAAAACCTACTCAATATGCGCTATATTTTGGTCTATCCCTATGAGACATCCGGCTTTCGTATCTTTGGCGGCGTGAATATCTACATCTGATGGCGCGCTTATCGTTTGCCCTTGAACACGGCAGCAGGGGACCTCGCGCCGGTCGCCTGATCTTTAGCAACGGTATTGAAATCGAAACTCCGGTATTCATGCCGGTAGGCACTGCGGCAAGTGTCAAATCACTGCGCCAGGAAGACCTTGAGGAAATTGGCTACC
This sequence comes from uncultured bacterium, assembly GCA_938038265.1. Classification (GTDB taxonomy): domain Bacteria; phylum Spirochaetota; class Leptospiria; order Turneriellales; family Turneriellaceae; genus CALHRC01. The sequence goes on along the minus strand of CALHRC010000122.1, from coordinate 5,458 downwards.
GCCTTATTTTGGGCAATACCTACCACCTGTACCTTAGACCCGGCGCGGAAGTCTTTACATCCATCGGTGGTTTAAAGAAATTTATGAGCTGGCCTCATGCCATCCTGACGGATTCAGGCGGCTATCAGGCCTTTTCGCTCTCTAAGATCAGTAAATATACTGACGAAGGTGTTATTTTCCGTTCACACCTGGATGGTAGCCAACATTTGTTTTCGCCCCAAAGTGTCCTCGATATGGAAGCGGCCCTTAAAAGCGATATAGTTATGCCCATCGATGATTGCGCCCCTTATCCGGCAGATGCCCGCAGACTGCGCATGTCGTTAGAGCGGACCCACCGCTGGCTCAAAGAATCGACTAACTATATGCAGAAAACCGGTTATGATGATGATCAGAACCTTTTCGGCATCGTACAAGGCGGGGTGGATGTAAAGCTACGTAAGGAATCAGCCCAGTTTGCCCGCGACCTCAACCTGAGGGGGTATGCCATCGGCGGTCTTTCCGTAGGCGAAAAGAATGATGAATTCTTAGTCGCATTGCAAGCTAGCTGCCAAGAATTACCCCATGACAAACCCAGATATCTCATGGGGGTAGGTTCTATCCCCGAAATAATCCATGCCGTAGAACTGGGGGTCGATATGCTGGACTGCGTACTGCCAACCCGAAATGCCCGCAATGGTCAGGTGTTCTCATCTGCCGGTAAAATCAACCTGCGCAACGAAAAACACCGCCTAAGTGACAGACCAATTGACGAACAATGCCAATGTCGGGTTTGCCAGCGCTATTCACTGGCCTACATCCGCCACCTGCATAAAGCCAATGAGCTTTTAGCTTATACCCTGAGCACCTACCATAACCTGCATTTCATGAAGCGCTTTATGGAAAGCTTGCGGCTGGCTATATTAAACGAAAATTTTGAAAATTTCAAGAAAGAAATGGTGCCGTTGTTCAGATAACTACCTAAACAATCTCTTCTCTTGCCCGGAGTACCGGTGGGCTTTTCCCCATAAGCTTTGGCTTGTTACTAAAAAAACCCCTTTGGGCTTATTTCTGCGTTACCTATATAACGTTATATAGGTTAAGGCTATAGGCTGGTTTTGCCAATAGAAATTCTCAGCACAGATGGGGAATTCCCCATCACAAGTTCATTTAAATACCAGTAATAGCGGTACTTTTCTGCGAGCCCATGGCCCGCCGGTGTCGTGGGACAGGCAGATAACGATAGAAAAACAGCACCCTTCATGGCGTATTTTCCAGTAATCTATCTTGCTTTTCCCTACATCCCTGCTTAATGAGACGAGGTCAGCGCCGCAAAAAAGCTCTTTCTTTACCAAGACCCCTAAAACAGCGCCTTTAGACGCGCGCGCACCTGCTTGAGAGTTTCGCTGGCCTCTGTTTTGAGTTTCTCCAGGTTTTCATCACTGAGAGCGGCCTCTATTTTGCTCTGGCCTTCGGCAATCAGCTTCTGTAATTCTGTCTTGCTGCTTTCCCATTTCTGAGCTATCTCCTGACTAGCCAGGTGCAGGCGCACCCGGGCTGTATCCAGACTTGTTTCAATGTCTGCAAATAGATTTTTTAGCTCTTCACGCAACGACTGAGCCCGACCCGAGGCACCAGAGAGAGCTTCATTGAGGGCATCTTCAGCAGAATGAATTGCTTTTTCAATTTCAGCACTCTGGATCTTTAGCTTATCTTCGGTCTCAACCCGCAGGGTTGCCAATTTTTGCCGCAAATCAGCTAAAAGAGCAGATAACTTAGCGCCTTGTTCGCTCCCCAGTTCTTGCAGGTAGTTAAGCTCTTCTTCAGCCTTTTGCAATAATGGCTGGATTCGTTCTTTCTGTTTTTCAAGCCAGTCGGCCGCCTCCATTTCGCCTAAATTCAACTGCAGCCATATTTCATCCAAACGGGTGCGCAGTTCGGCCGCTTTTTCTCTGATGGTATCTTTAATATTTGACTCTGGCATAAGACACTATGACGGACTTGCTTGAATAAGCAACCTCTTTTTGCTCTTTGTGATTAACTATGCACAATCAGATAATAGAAAAGCGGCATGCCCACAGTGATATTGAATGGGAAGGTTATTCCCAGCGCCATGGGTATGTAGAGACCGGGGTCCGCTTTAGGCACCGCTATGCGCATCGCCGCCGGCACCGCGATATATGAAGCGCTGGCTACCAGCATGGTGAGCATAAACCGGTTGCCTGTATCCAGAGTCACCAGGGGGGATGTATAGGCAGTAAGCAGACCGTTGACCAGAGGCAACAACAGAGCCAGACTGATGGCAAACCAGCCAAAACGCCGGAAAGCGGCAAAGCGCCGTGCGCTAACCATCCCCATCTCAAGCAGAAAGATCGCCAGAAAGCCTTTGAAAATATCCGTGGTGAAGGGTTTGATGCCCTCAGCTTGCTTGGTCTCGGCAACATAGCCAATGGCCAGGCTGCCTACCACCATGAGCACACTCCCACCCGTGAGAGAATGGTGCAATACTGAAAACCATCCCCCCGCCGCCGACTGCGGATTGGTTTTGGAAATCAAAAATATTCCCATTACAATAGCAGGTACTTCCATTAGCGCTAACACCGCGACCATGTGCCCGCCAAAGTTATCGTTGTTCATTTCTAGAAAAGATACCGCCGCAACAAAGGTAACCGCGCTGACCGAACCATAGGTAGCCGCCACAGCGCCTGCATCAGGTACCGACATTTTCAAGCGGGCCAGAAAAAAAACATACAGTGGAACCAGACCGGCAAGCAGCAGAGCATAAGCTAACGTAGCAAATATTTCGGAACTCATGGCTGTGTGGCTTAACTCCTGCCCGCCTTTAAAACCAATAGAAAATAACAGATAGAGCGATATGAATTTGGTAATGCTGTCGGGAATTTCAAGATCGCTTTTTACAAGAACAGCGATGACTCCCAGCAAGAAATATAACAACGTAGGATTTGTAAGGTTGGAGTGGAGGATCTGTAAATCCATACCACCGCAAATAAAAAATGGATCAGAGCGTCGATGAGTTTAATAAAAAAGGCCGGCTTGCGCCGGCCTTGCGTTTAGGAGGTTATGAATGGAATTCAAATGATATGGGTTTCACCTTCAAAAACATCTTTGCAGGGGCCTGTCATATACACATGGTTGTCTTTTTCGGACCAGTAAATTTCTAAAATACCACCCCGTAATTCTACTTTAGCTTTTCTCTTTATTTTACCTTGGATGACGCCACCGACCACCGTAGCGCAGGCACCGGTTCCACAGGCCAAGGTTTCACCCACCCCGCGCTCCCAGACACGCTGCTTGATATGGTCTTCGTCAACCATCTGGCAGAAATGCACGTTTGTGCGATTGGGAAACAGAGAGTAATGCTCAATCATGGGACCATATTTCTCAACGGGAAAGTTATCCACATCGTCAACCCAAATCATTACATGAGGATTGCCCATAGAAATAGCTGTGATCTCAAAGGTATTGTGACCATCAAGGTAAATTTTTTCGTTGATTACCTGGTTGTCTTCTTCACCCGGCGCACACTGCATGGGGATTTTAGCGCGGGCAAAAATGGGCTCGCCCATATCAGCCTTGACCCGATATACCCGCCCATCGCGTACCATTAAAATAGTAGGTATCAATCCCCGCAGGGTTTCAACAACCAGTTTCTGTTTGTCAGTCTTACCGCGATCATAAAGATACTTGCCGAGACAGCGTATTGCATTCCCACACATTTCCGCTTCGCTGCCGTCGGGGTTAAAAATGCGTATTTGCACATCGGCTTCTTTATTATCGGGAGGTAAAATCAGGACTAAACCATCCGCCCCCACACCATAGTGCCTGTCGCACAACAAACGCGCCGCGCGAGACGGATTTTTTGGCGTATCTTCCGTAAACAAATAATCGTTACCGAGACCTTCTAATTTTGCAAACTTCATGTCACCCCCATGCCAGCCCCCAGTTTGTGCTTGCCTGCTGGTATCGAAATGACAAGCGGGGGAAGGGCTAAAATACTTTTGAAATCTTTGGTAATAAACCATGAGCGAGACAGACTATCAAGCACTTTTTGAGCGCTGTACAGCCACAGAAAGCTCGCTAGACAAAGAATTAGCTCTGGCTAAATTACAGCAGATAGTTTATCTTTTTCCGGTTAAACGTTTTGGTTCAACCTGGGATGTCGCCGGAGATTTCTATCTTTTCGCGCAAAAGCATATAGAAACTATACTAAAGGGCTATAGAGAAAGGCAGCACCAAGTTTCATTTCAACTTTACCTTTCGGTTAAATTACGCTCGCTATTTCGTAACTTCCTGCGCCGCCGCAAAAGCGAGCGGGACGCTGCAAGCTCCCCTGTGGAATGGGATGACCAAATGACGTTATCCATAGTGCCCCGGGACTTTTATAGCAACCGAAGGATTCTCTGCGAATTGCACCGCGCCTTATCTGGCCTGGAGTTTCTGGAGCAGGTCACTCTCAAGTTGTACTATTCTCTGCCGTTGACCATCGGCAATATCAGAGATTTGGCCAGACTGCGTGGCAGCCTGAAGGCAGTATTCCATAATTACCGTGACTACCTAAACGAACAACAGAAATCACATAAAAAACTCGAACAACAATTGGCCCGAGCCGATAAACAACTCGAAACTATCGCTAACCGGGCTCGTGGCCTAAAAGAAAAAATTTCAGCAGAACAAATGCGACGCGAAAAAATCAAAAAATTATTGCCTTTTGTGGGGTATATAAAAATGGGCACAATTGCAGCACTGCTCGGCGAACACCAGAGTACCACCAGCCGCAGGCTTAAAAGCGCAGAACAGCACTTAAGAACCATCCTTAGTAAGAACTTGGGGATTAAGCTAATTGACTGACTTTTTATGGAGACAAAGAGTGAGTGCAGAAAAATATATCAGAGTCTATCGCAGTGTCAACATCGATGAAGTAAAAAAACACTGCCTGGTCGTGGAAGAAATTCTGGGACAATGTCAGAATTGTAAAACACCGGGTATCAACTTCACCCAGCATAAGACATGCCCCCAATGTAAGACAGAATTCCGCTACCTTGCCACCAGCCTTAAAGAGCGGGAAGGTATTGTCAAAATACTACAGCGCATCAAAAAAGAAAGCCTCGCCATTGAAATGATCGAGAAAGAAGACCTAGATCGCGCTACCGCAAAGGACGCTCTCTCCGCTCTGTTCAGGAATTCCTGAACTTCAAGCCGATGAGCTGCCGCGCTGCGGCCCCCGCAAAGGATTGGGTAAGGGGGGTACTGTTACAATATTTAGAGCCACCCTCTGACAAAGACATCCCAAATATCTAAGCCAATCACATAGATACCCATGGTAATCAGCAGAACCATGCCAATCCGTACTGTGGCTGCAATAGTTTGGGGGGGTAAGGGCTTATACAGGGCTTCGATTAGGTAGAACACAATGTGCCCACCATCCAGAACTGGAATCGGGAGTAAATTCATGACCCCCAAA
>CALHRC010000121.1 GCA_938038265.1 uncultured bacterium | reverse complement strand
TCTAAAAGAATAACTGAAGCAGCGCTGCCCAAAAAATTTTGAAAAATCTAAAAAAAATCAATATTTTACGCAAATTTTAGCCCTGTCGCCGGGTATATAAAATTATGAGGGTAAAAAATGAATCACGCGCGGCAGCAAGAGGAGTCAGCGATATCTGGGAAATCCGCCTTGATAAGGAACTGATAGCAACAATTCGTAAATTAGCCCGCCAGCGAGGGGTGACCATGTCGTGGCTGGCGCGTTATTGTATTTTTCGACTGGTGCATAAAAAAATAATCCACAAAGAAAAATTTCAAGATATTGTTGATGAAATTCGGGCAACTCGGCCGCCTTTTAGAGAGCTTGGTCGCTTTTATCTCTGTCTGTATGGGGATGATATTTTATGGATAAAAATGCAGGCTCAGCAGATGAATGTTACTGTTTCGATGTTGATCAGGGTAGCGTTGTTACGTTATATGGCTAGTCTTGGCAATGAAAGAGCGATCCCTTGGTGGCGGTTATTCTGGTATGGTCTAAAGTTAAATAAGCAAGTAGAAATTCACAGACAACGTGCGAACCGATGCCACGTTCAGGAATTCCTGAACTGTAGGCCTTTTGATCCCAAGGAGTATTGGAAAATTCCCCCGGGACCCCTGCCATATTTTCTCTGCAATTAAAAATCAAAGGCATTGAGATTATAGGGGAACTCCTACTATATCGGAAAGTTGTGCACTTAAAAAGAAATACATAAATTATTATTGCATTTTTTTGCTCGATGATCTACACTGTCCCTATTGGCATGAGAGTGCCAAAAAAAGAAGATTACAGGAGATAACTAACTATGAAGAAACTTATGATGATCCTTGGGGTTATGGCGGTATCTACCGCTGCTTTTGGTGCCAACGTGAAAGGTGGCCAATTTGGCGTGGATTACCAATTGGCAAGTGGGCAAAATACCTTAGGTGTTTGGTGGCATTTGCATGATATGATTGCTTTAGCCCCTTCCATTGGTTATAGCGCCAGCGATAATGATGCCGGAAGAAAGGAACAGATAACTACCTTGGGTATCGTTTTGCCCATCTACGTGGCTCAATTTAATAAATTAGACTTTTTTGTTGCCCCTCTTTTTGAATACACAGCAATTAATATAGACAACAATGGTAATAAAACAAACACCCATGAAATGAGTTTTGGCTTAGGCTTAGGAACCCAAATTGCCTTAACCGAGCAATTACATTTATTCGCACACCAGGGGTTTGCTTATAATGACGATGACGGCCCTGTAGATTACAACACCTTCCGGACAGCAGTTGGCGCGATCTTCTATTTTAATTAACAGAGCTTTCTTTGACCCCTCAATAAGGGCGCAGGTTCCTGCGCCCTTATTAGTTGGCAACAACTACTGCTGCTTTTAAGATTAAATATCCCCCTACACTGGCAACCAGTGAAGCTGCCAGAATTCCCAGTTTAGCTTGGGTGACGAGGCTCGCATCGGTAAAAGCAAGTCCCGCAATAAAAAGCGACATGGTAAAGCCGATTGCTGCCAGAAGCCCCACTGCCAAAACATGTCGCATCGTCATACCATCGGGTAAAGAGACCAGACGCAGGGCTTTCAATAACCACACTAATCCTGAGATGCCTATAGTCTTACCCGCTAATAAACCGAAAAAAATACCCAGGGCAATAGGACTGAAAAGTTGCCCAACTACATCCCCCTCAAGGGTGACACCGGCATTACTGAGGGCAAATATGGGCATAATAATAAAAGCTACCAGCGGATGCATGGCATGTTCCAGTTTCTGCAAGGGGGTCAGGGCGTCATGGGAGACATGGCTGATGCTTTCGAGGATTTTAAGCTGTTCTTCGCTAATGAGACGGTTACCGGTGGCTGGCGACTGGCGGAATTGCGTCATAAGCGATCCAAGATGCTGCTGGTATTCCTCTTCGTTAAGTTTTACCGAAGCGGGGATGGTAAAAGCCGCCAGAACTGCAGCAATGGTCGCATGCACTCCCGACATGAGAAAGGCTAACCATAGCCCACCAATGCCGAGAATGGCATAAAACAAGGTATGCCGAACACCAAACAAATTACCTGAAATCAATAAGGCCATAAAGACTGCCCCGGTTGCCAAGTTAAGCAGATTGATGGTATCGGTATAAAAGATTGCAATAACCAGTACGGCGCCCAGATCGTCGGCAATTGCCAGAGCAGTAAGAAATACTTTTAATGAGGATGGAACTCTGTCGCCTAGCAGATAAAGTACCCCTAAGGCAAAAGCAATGTCAGTTGCCATGGGGATGCCCCAGCCATTGGCCGCCTCGCCGTTACGATTCAAGAACAGATAGATCAGGGCGGGGAAAACCATCCCCCCTGCGGCAGCTGCTAACGGCAACAGAGCTTTGCGTGGTTCTCGCAACTCACCGGCAATCAATTCTCTCTTTAACTCAAGGCCCACAACGAAGAAGAAGACAGCCATAAGACCGTCATTGATCCAGTGGTGTAGGGTTTTGGAGAGCAGGGCATTGCCAAAACCAATGGTAAATTTGATTTCCCACAGGTGGTGAAACTCTTCTGCCCAGGGCGAGTTTGATAGTGCCATGGCGAGGGCTGCCGAAGCAAACAGAATAATTCCGCTGGTGGTGTTGTTACCGATGAACCGTTTCATGGGCTCCACCAGAAAGCGATCTAAGGCTGCTTTTTGCATGCGGCACAAGGGGGGGATATAGTTAGCCGAGCAAGTAAAATTACCAGGGCGGATTTACGTAAGCATCCAAGCAATTCCTGTGGTGGCTCACTTAAAGGGCAGCACCGCCACCTTATTGTTCAGGAATTCCTGAACAAAAAAGGAATTCCCTACCAAGAAATAGGACATAATGCGGCTTTTGGTAACTAAAAAACCCCTTATTGGGGTAAACCAAGGCTGCTCTTTGCCTAAGGCGACAGCTACTTAGTTCAGGAATTCCTGAA
>CALHRC010000120.1 GCA_938038265.1 uncultured bacterium | reverse complement strand
TTGTGCAGCTTTTAGAGGAGCTTAAAACGTAACTTTTTAAGACCTCTTGGGTTTACACCCAAAAAGGTTTTTGGTGGGGAATTCCCCATCAGAAGTTCAGGAATTCTAAGAAGAAAAACCCCCGGGTGGCAACGAATAGCCCCTGCAGGGGCTTGGTAGTTACCAAAACCGATATAACGTTAGATAGGTATCGCTGCCATAGTTATGGCACCCGCTTAGGTGGGGAATTCCCCACCAGAAGTTCAGGAATTCTAAAGACACCCTAGTAAATCTTTAGCTGCCAGCAATCACGGGTTGAAAAAACCGGCGGATTTGCCGATAGTGTAGCATGACATTTGCCCCAAGAACCATGGCACCCTTGACAAAGTCACTTAAGCAGGCTGTTTTTTTCAACAAAACCGCCGCAAACAGTATTAAACTGCGATTTATGCAGAACGTCTTTATATGCTTACCGGTTCTGTTGGTTTTATCTCAGGCAATATCGGCCCGCCCGTTGGTGAAGATCCAGCAGGTGCGGGCGCTTAACTACCCTTATATTAAGGCAGAGGTTACCGTTTCTAAAATTACTCCCCTATTAAACTTAAACCATACTCATTTTCAGATCTTTGAGAATGGCTGGCAGGTGGGGCATTTTCAGGTGCAGAAAGTTGAGCCACAGAGAGATCCCAAGCACTTAGCTCTTTTGGTGGATACTTCGCGCTCCATCCTCCCTCGTGATTTTAGGGCACAGATTCATGCAGCGCGTGAATTTGTACGCAATGCCGCAGAACACGACAAGTTAGCGGTATTATCGTTTGATGATAAGGCGAACGTAGCTTGCGATTTTACGGCCGATAAACAGGTACTTGATACTTGTCTTGCGGCACTAAAACAGGGGGGTAAGCGTACTGCCCTTTATGATACGATACTTTTGGGTTACCAGTTGGTAGAAAAGCTGCGGCAAAGCCAAAGAGAGCAGATCCGCGATGCGTTGGTAATTTTCACCGATGGTCGGGAAGAAAATTCTATTATAAAATTAGATGATTTGCTGCGGCGGGCAGAGCGCTTACAGGTACCCATCTTTGTTGCTGGAACCGGGCATCGCCAAAAGCTTAAATCGCTGGCGCGCTTGGCGAAAATTAGTGGTGGTGAAGCTTACCATGCAGCGAGCAGTGAGGATCTCAAAAAAGTTTTTCATCTTTTAAGTATTATTTTAGATACAAATTATTTAATACAATATGTCTCACAAGCGGCAGCTAATTCCGAAGATGGTCGCAAAGTAAATTTAGAGGTGCGGGTTAGCCTGCCACCAGATGCCGAACATCCTAATGGGACTATTGATTCAGACAGTTACACGTACTATCTACCAGAAGGTGTTAGCAATACTGCTTGGCAAAAAATTCTGCATGATGAGCGGCTGCTTTTTTTTGCGGGGGGATTGATTTTACTTTTATTACTTATCATAATATTGTTAGTCATCCTTCGCCGACCAACAAGAGAAAAGACCAGCGCCCCGCAAGATTTACAAGCTGTGGTACCTCTACATACTGAAAAACTAAAACTCGAACCCAAAGAGCAGAAAAAAAACCAACCGCGTCTATTGCCAAACCAGTACCACGCTTATTTAATTGAAAAAGAGGGTCCGCATACCGGTCGCAAATACCGCATCCAGTGGAACGTCGTAACGATTGGGTATGGCGAAGAAAACAGTATCAAGCTCGACGATAACGCCGTGTCGTTGCGTCATGCTCAGATTGAGCGCAAAGACGGGCATTTTGTACTTTATGATCTTCTCTCGGAAAATGGCACTTACTTAAATGGTAAAAAACTGCTGCGACCTAAGCCGCTCAATGATTTTGACGAAATTCAGGTTGGGTTAACAAAGCTCATTTTTCGGCAGGGCTAGTATGACATTAGCGCCTTATGCTGTCAGTAAAGGTGTTTTTACAGAGCGCGAATATCCTATTGAACCTCACCCTTTTCGCAATGATTTCCAGCGCGACCGGGATCGCATTGTGCACTCGCGTGCTTTTCGCCGTTTAGAATATAAAACCCAGGTTTTTGTAAATCATTTAGGCGACAATTACCGCACCCGACTTACTCATTCTATTGAAGTTGCACAATTGTCGCGCACTGTCGCGCGCACTTTGAGGCTCAATGAAGATCTCTGTGAAACCATTGCCTTAGCTCATGATTTAGGCCATCCTCCTTTTGGTCATGCTGGTGAACAAGCATTACACCAGCTTATGCAAGACCATGGCGGCTTTGATCACAACGAACAGACATTGCGGGTAGTAACCTTGCTCGAAGAACGTTATCCACAACATCCGGGATTAAATTTAATGCGCATTACCCTATTAGGTTTACGCAAACATGGTGCCCTGCCTAATGGTTTAAGTCATTCTTTAGAAGCCCAGATTGTTGACTATTGCGATGAAATTGCTTACAATAATCACGATGTCGATGATGGCATTGCCGCAGGCTATCTTTCTCTTGAGCAACTTAATACCCTTGAGCTTTGGCAGCAACATTGGGGGGATGTAATTGCTCATTTTCCTAACGCTTCAGAAGTTGTAAAAATTCGCACAGTAATACGCAACCTAACTAACCTCATGGTTACTGACTTAATTGAAAATTTACGCAATAATTTACAAAAATTTTCTATTACCTCAATAGACGAGGTGCTAAATTTTGGCAAACACCATCCTACAGCAGCTTTAGTAGGTTACTCAGAAAAACTAAAGCAACCAGTAGTGACGTTAAAAAAATTTTTAACAAAAAATTTATACAACCATCCGCAAGTAAAAAAAATGAATGATGACGCCCAACAGGTTATTACAAATATCTTTAGCAAACTGTTACAGAAGCCATCTTTGCTGCCCCCGGAATATGCCGCACGCATTGACCAAGAAGGCTTGCACCGGGTAATTGCAGATTTTATTGCCGGCATGACCGATCGCTATGCCTGGCGCTGGTTAACCGATAACCGTTAGTCTATCACAATAGCTGCAAAACGTCGTTTGCCGACGCGCAAAATATGACGACCTCTGTTAAGCAAAAATTTAACATCCTTGAGATTTTCTTCGTTACCATCTTGCGTAATTAGGTGAACGCCGCCACCTTCGATGAGTCGCCGGGCTTCACCATTGGAAGCGGCAAACCCGCAGAGTCGCAAAGCAGACAGCAGAGGTAAACAGCCGTTCTGTAGCTGGTCGGCGGGCGCGGTTATCTCTGGCATGTCATCCGGCAAACCTCGTTTATCGGGAGAATGAATGCGCTCCCATCCGGCGCGCGCCTCTGCAGCAGCTTCAATGCTGTGAAAACGGGCGACAATTTCGGTGGCCAATTGTGCTTTGGCTTCTTTCGGGTGAAAACTGCCATTTTCGGTTTTTGCCCGCAAAGCGGCGATGTCGCCGGTAGTCAAGTCTGACAGCAGGCGGTAGTATTCCCACATTAGGTCATCTGAGATGCTCATCATTTTACCGTAAATTTCTATCGCCGGCTCTTGGATGCCAATGTAATTACCAAGGGACTTACTCATTTTCTTTTCACCATCTAATCCCACTAAAAGCGGCATGGTTATTACCGACTGCCCTTTTTGACCATATGCCACTTGCAGGTCGCGGCCAACTAACAAGTTAAATTTTTGATCTGTGCCGCCTAATTCAACATCGGCTCTAAGAGCAACAGAATCATAGCCCTGTAACAAAGGGTAAATAAATTCTACTAAAGAAATCGGCTGGCCACTCTGGTAGCGTTTTGAGAAATCATCCCGTTCAATCATACGCGCCACAGTGTATTTGGCGGTGAGCTCAATAACATCTTTTAAGTTTAGGGGGGATAGCCAAGCGGAATTAAAGACTACTTTGGTTTTGTCTTTATCAAGCACTTTAAAGACTTGTTCTTTATAGGTCTCGGCATTGCGCAAAACTTCTTCACGACTCAAACGCTTACGGGTTTCAGATTTGCCGGTGGGATCTCCTATCATGCCGGTATAATCACCAATTAAAAAATAAACCTCATGACCAAACTTTTGAAACTGGCGCAGTTTCTGCAGCAACACCGTATGCCCTAAGTGCAGGTCGGGCGCGGTGGGATCAAAACCCGCTTTTACTTTCAGAGGAACAGAGTTATTAAGACTACGCTGAATTTTATTTAATAGCTCTTGCTCGGGAATAATCTCTTCACAGCCGCGCTTAAGCTCCCCAAACTGCCTTTGGGCTTCATCGCTGATATGAATATCTTCTTTCATGTATTTATCCCTATTATACACTGTATAAAATATTTATACGGTGTATAATACCTTGTTATTGCCATGAGAGACGCAGAAAACACAATTTATACACCGTATAAAAATATTATAGGTTAGTAAAAGCCGGATGTTCTAAATTGGTCGGGCTAACTTTTCTTTTCCCGTGCTCAATTTCTTTTACCATGGCAACAATGGCATCATTTACTGGAGTGGGTACCTTAAATTTTTTTCCTAAACGGCAGATGGCACCATTAAGCTCACTAATTTCAGTTGGCTTGCCCCGCTCTAAAGATTGCAAACTGGATGATTTCAAACGGCGGTACTTAAACCCAATTAGGCGAATTAAGGTATGGCGCTTGAAATCCCCCCAGCGGCTGTTACTTTTTAATAATTTATAGTAATTGATTTTGTTGGCATAGGTCTCAACTTTAATGCCAGCAGCTTCAGCCACAGCCATCGCCTCGCGCATAATAGCCAGAAAGATTTTGCGAAATTTTTTCTCTGCTAACATCTCGCCTAGGTAAAGACCAGAAAGCGCCCCCATAGCTGTAATACAAGAATTGATGATAAGCTTGCTATATAGTGCACCAATAATATTGTTGGATATATCGGTCGGTAAAATGCGGTTTAGTAATTCTTGAACAAAGGTAATGCCGCGGTGGTTATATCCCGGCAAAGAACCAATGACAAATTCTCCTGTAGAAGTCATCTCAAGCTCGCCATGACTATGCATAGTAGCCCCCCAACCCACAACAGCGCCAATAGCACGCTCGGCACCCACCATGTGCGCCAATTGTTCCACTACAATACCGTTTTGTAGGGAAACCACTGCACTATCCTTTTTCAAAAGGCGCAACAGCGGTGTCTTAAGTGCGGCTAAATCGTTTACTTTCGTTGCAATAAATACGACATCGTACTGTCCCTTAATTTCAGTCAGAGTAGCATAGGCTTTCATTTTTACCTGATGCTCGCGTCGCACTCCAAAGACATGTAAACCCTCACTTTCAATTTTAGCAGCATATTCAGGATATTTGCAGACAATCTCAACATGGTACCCAGCAAGCTTCATAAACGCAGCAGAAATGCCCCCAATGGCGCCAGCGCCAATTACAAGAATGCTGGCAGTCTTATCAAAGGTAGCGCTTTGCGTTGTGTGTGAGAATTTAGCTACAGTAGATTTAGTTACTGTTTTTGAGCTAAATTTTTTTTCACTGGTTTTTGTTTTTTTTGTGGTGGATGGTTTTTTACTCATGATCATACCTGCTATTCATAAAGTGCTTTGCGTTGCTCTCTTATGGCTTCTGAAGTAAAGTATTCATCAAAGTTCATGGAGCGATCAATAAACCCTTTGCCAGTTATTTCCAGAATGCGGTTGGCCGTACTGTTGTTTAATTCATGATCTTTAGAGACAAATAGCAAGTTACCCGCAAACTTTTCCAGCCCGGTATTTAGCGAAGTAATTGTTTCTAAATCAAGGTGGTTGGTGGGCTCATCTAATATAAGAAAATTAGCCCCCGAAAGCATCATACGGGCAAACATGCAGCGCATTTTTTCACCGCCCGAAAGTACATTGGCTTGTTTCTGAGCCTCTTCGCCTGAAAATAACATCCGCCCTAAATAACCACGAATAAAATTTTCTTCTTTTTCTTTGGAATACTGTCGCAGCCAATCAATTAAGTTTAAACTATTATCAAAATAATGATTGTGATCCCGCGGCAAATAAGCCACAGAAATGGTATCCCCCCACAGTATGCTGCCAGAGGTTGTAAACTCTTCAGCACCTTCGCCAGCAAGTACTTTCATGAGCGCAATTTTAGCTTGTTCGTCTGGCCCCACCAAAGCCACTTTATCCCCCCGGTTAAATTCGCTAGTCAACTCGCGTACTAAAATTTGCTCTCCATGTTTTATGGTTAACCTATCAATCTTTAAAATGTTTTTCCCTGCTTCACGAGACGGCTTAAAATCAATATAGGGATATTTTCGGTTGGATGGTTTTATATCATCTAAGTTTATTTTTTCCAGTAGTTTTTTACGTGAGGTTGCTTGTTTCGCCTTCGAGGCATTTGAGGCAAAACGCGCAATAAAATCTTGTAGTTCTTTAATTTTTTCTTCTTTCTTTTTGTTGGCTTCTCTCAGTTGTTTTTGCGCTAACTGGCTTGACTGGTACCAAAAATCATAGTTGCCCACATAGACCTGTATTTTACCAAAATCAATATCGGCAATGTGTGTGCAAACTTTGTTGAGAAAATGACGGTCATGCGATACCACAATTACCGTATTGGGAAAATCTAACAAAAAATTTTCAAGCCACATCACAGAATCAAGATCCAAACTATTGGTGGGCTCATCGAGTAGCAAAATGTCGGGATTGCCAAAAAGGGCTTGCGCCAATAGCACCCGCACTTTTTGATTGCCGTCAAGCTCTGACATTTTTTTATCATGCAGCGGTTCAGAAATACCCAAGCCTTTCAATAAACTTGCCGCCTCTGCTTCTGCCGACCAGCCACCTAATTCTTCAAAACGCTCTTCGAGTTCTGAAATACGCAACCCATCGGCATCTGAAAAATTGGCTTTCGCATAAAGCGCATCACGTTCACTAATTACAGCATAAAGCTCTTTATGCCCCATGAGAACCGTGGCCATCACGGGATATTGCTCAAACTCATAGTGGTTTTGTTTGAGCACCGCTAAGCGCTCACCGGGCGTAATGGAAACTTCGCCTGAAGTTGGTTCTACTTCACCAGCTAAAATCTTTAAAAAGGTGGATTTACCGGCACCATTGGCGCCAATTAAACCATAGCAATTACCGGGGGTAAATTTAATACTGACATCTTCAAACAAAGTGCGCTTGCCGTACTTTAAGGTCAGACGGCTGGTAGTTATCATGGGAAAAACTTAAATTCCAAAACAGGGGGTCAAGGTCAATCTAACCGACAGGTCGGCATTTGCGGAAAGTTCCTATCCGCAAAACCGGGAGTCGGCCGGGCTAATAAGCTATCCCTAACAGCGCCTGAAATCAGAACCAACGCCAGCTTTAATGGCGAGCATTTTTGCCAGAAAACATTAGGATCTATAAAATTCCAGGGTTGTGGATGTTTGTCGGCAGAGATATTTTGCCGGGCCAAACGCATATTGGCTTCATGGTAGAGCTCTAAAATCTCCTGGGTGTGCCGGTCCACAAAAGTTGGCTGCCGAGCGCAGAGTAGCCCACAAGTTGTAAGCAGCAAAATAATGAGCAGCAGAGCGCGCCCCATAGGCCAATAGTGCAGTGCATCACAGGCTGTCAAGCAGGATTAAGGTTTTATGGGCCCACTGGTATAACCTAAATCCATCCCTCTGTAATCGCCTTGGTAGGCTAAGCAGTGCCGCTGCCCTGTTCAGGAATTCCTGAACAGATGGGGAATTCCACATCAGGAGACCATCCCCCAGGCGACATAAT
>CALHRC010000119.1 GCA_938038265.1 uncultured bacterium | reverse complement strand
ACATCCTGCTATAGTTATGGCACCCCCAGTAGATGTGGAATTCCCCATCATAGTTCAGGAATTCTAAGAACAGCAAAGCCAGCGCTTGCCCGAGAGGCTGTTAGTTACTAAAACAAATATAACGTTAGATATATATTACATCCTGCTATAGTTATGGCACCCCAGTAGATGTGGAATTCCCCATCCGTTCAGGAATTCTAAGAACAAAGCGTTGATTACTGGCGTTGCCCTATCGCAGGGATTGGTTGGGAGGCTGCCGCACAGCTCTTTATATAAAGTAATAACTTGACGTGGAGTCTTCTTCTGCTCTGCTTTGTTATGTACCGCAAGGAACCCGGCTGGCTGACCTGGGCCGAAAAAAAATTCTCGTTTATCGCTTTGCCCAACCTGGCTCTATACCTGATTGTGTTGCAGATTTTCGGAATACTTGTAGTTAATTTCGTGTCGGATGGCATGATGAGACTAGTACTCGACCCCCGCATGGTGTTGCACGAGGGCGAGTATTGGCGGCTGTTTACCTTTATGGCAGTGCCATTGACTAACAACATCTTTTTAATTTTTGCCCTGTGGTTTCTATATTTTGTCGTCAATGCCCTGGAGCAGGAATGGGGTGAGTTTCGCACAACTCTCTACCTGCTTATCGCCATCCTCGCTACCATCGCCCACTCGCTGGTATTCGGGCAGATACACGCCTCTTTCTGGGAGGTTGAACTCACCCTGTTTCTCGCCGCAGCTACCTTATTTCCCGAATTTGAAATTCTGCTTTTTCTGATTCTGCCGGTAAAGCTGAAATGGCTGGGCATTTTTTCAGCGGTTATGCTGTTCATCCAATTTATTTTTTCTGGCTGGCAAGAGCGCATTTACCTGCTGCTTGTATTCAGTAACTATTTTCTGTTCTTCGGGCCAGCTGCTTTCGGCGAAATGAAATCCTGGCTGCGCCGCCGGAATTTTCATGATCGCTGGAAAAAATAAAAAAATTCTTGCCATACAGCCAAAGTAAGGTTGATTTTGCCGATACTTAAAAAAAAAGATAAAAAGATAAGGCAATTTTTTATGGCCTGCCAAAGGGAGGAAACTAATGCAGAAATTCATGATGCGACCGTTAGTACCTGTGCTCTTCCTGTTGTATTTTTTAAGTACCGGTCTATCGGCCTCTGTCAAAGAGATTCCTGAATTCCGAGAAATTCTCGAGAGCGTCTGCCCCAATACCGATACCAATAAATACTATACCGTGTTGCTGCCCATTGTGCAGAGCTTAAAAAATCCCGAGAGCTGGCAAGCAACCACCAGAGCCGTTATGCACAAAGCCTGCAGCCTGGAAATGCCCGACTGGCGGGTGCGCGTGGTGTTCTCCCTAGGGCACTATGGTCTTGAAAACGGCCTGCGCTCCAATACCGTTACACATCTAACTGCAATTCTCGCCAATGATTCCATCGGTAAAGAAGAATACCTTAAGACAGGTCGCCTGTGGGAACACATGAGCGAAACCGGTATGAGCGAGGCCGAACAAGCCGAGCTTATCCAGGTCGGTCGCAGAAAAAATCTGCGGGCCATCCAGCTCGAAGGCTTTGCCCTGATCTATGTTCACCTGCGTAAAGAAGGCCTGAATCACTCCGATGCCATGGAAAAAGTCGCAGAGGTTCTGCCGCTGCTGCAGAAAGCGCACCGCGCCGATCATATACAGAAGATAGTGCGCGAAAAAATATTTCCCGAAGAAAAACCAGACACGACAAAAAATAAAGCTGTTAACGAACAGGAACTCTGGCACCTATTCAAAAATTCCATCAGCTCATTAAGCCCTGACTATCGCGGCATCCGAATTGTCAAACTCGCCCAACATAACAACAAAAGTAAGTGGGATATTGAACGTCTCAACCAATTCGTCAGCGAGTGGCTGGCTACCCCCTACCGCTATGGCGGGTTCTCTAAAGCAGGCATCGACTGTTCCGGTTTTGTAATTAAAGTCGCAACCGATCAGTTCCCTGACACTGAACTGCCCCGCTCAGCAAGGGACATCGCCATCCTCGGCAAAGAAGTGACTGTTGAAGAGCTGCAAACCGGTGATCTGGTGTTCTTCGCTGCCTCAAAAGTGCCTGGCCTCATTACTCATGTCGGCATCTATCTGTCCGACGGTCAATTTGCTCACGCCAGCACCAAACGCGGAATCACCATTTCCCGCCTCTCTGAAACTTACTACGCCAAACGTTACGTTTTAGCCCGCCGCCTGTTCTGACATGATCCGGGGAAATACTGAACCAGTTTTTTTTCAGCTCCCCCGTAACTTTCTCTTTTTTCAGCGACTGCCCGCCCGCTTCTCTATGGTGGTCCTTAAAGCCGGCAATGAAACCCCCAAAGGTCGCTGGTATGAAGTTGAAATTCGCGGGCAACAGCTCAACCTGCTCTCCCGCGTGCCTCTCAAGCCCGGTTCATCGGTTTTAGTCGAAAAACACGGCGATCATGAACTCAAGCTGCTCCAAAATAATGCCTCTAATCCAGTTTCAGGTAATAATGGGTTGGATGTATTTAGCCCTGCCTCGGCTACTGCAAATGCCGAAACGACTTTTTTCCCCGAAACTTTTCTCGACCTCGCCTCACTACTCGCACTACGCGAATGGGAAAGCAACAACGAGCAAATTATTGAACCTCGCCAAGCGGCAGTCTATCGCTTTACTTTGCCCGGCGAGACTCCCCTGTCGGGAGCTTTTACCGGTGAGAGTGGCAAATGGCGCCTCTACTTACCCGACATCCTCAGCAGAAAAGAAGCCGCGGAACTCTCTGCTTGGCTTAACGATCTGGGAGTCTATGAAGTACACCTGCTACCCGAAAAAGAATTAGCCCGCCTCGGGGCGGGGCTGGATATTCTCGGCTAATCGTACCTATCCCCTACCAAGAATCTTCCATACGTGGTTGACCGCTTAGCAGCAACCATTACGTATAGGGATAAGGCTGCCGTATTTAGCACCGGACTTTAACTACCTCCTCTAAAAAAACAAATCTTGGCCACTCAAAGGTTTTTAGTGACTCAAAAAATTGCATTATGTCGCCTGGGGCCCATCTGTTCTTAAGAATTCTAAGAACTAAAGGCAGCTTACATCCCACCGCAGCGGGCTTGTTAGTAACTCAAAACAAATATAACGTTAGATAGGTATTACATCCTGCTATAGTTATGGCACCTCCAGTAGATGTGGAATTCCCCAACACGCTTCAGGAATTCTAAGAACAAAAAAGGTGCTCTGGTGCGCGATGTCGTTTAAGTTCCCTTGGCAATAGGGAATTACCTTAAAAATCCAGTTTTAAGAGTTGAACCGCACAAAGCCAAACGAAATGTGTCTTTATGAACGATTTGGACAGCCTGATATACGAAAAGACCGGCTTAACGACAGAGGCGGCCATGCGTATGGACAACACGAACATCTATGAACAAATCGGCGAAGCGGCTTTTTGGCAGTTGAGCCGCAATTTTTATGACCTGGTTTTCAACGACGAGGAGCAATGGTTCCGTAATATTTTTAAAGCCAGCGATAAACAGCAAGCCATCCGTAACCAGGTAGAATTTTTTATACAGCGTATGGGCGGCCCGCCCCTGTATTCCGAACGCAAGGGGCACCCCGCTCTCATAGCGCGCCACTTATCTTTTAATATGAACGAAAAGGCCGCCGAGCGCTGGATCTCTCACATGAGAAAGGCTCTGGATACAACCGATACCATCCCCCCTGAGATAAAAGAAATGATTTTTGATTATTGTCGTCATACTGCTTGGTTCCTTTCCATTGGCGTCAGAATGCGTCGCGGCCAACAGGGAGTGCGGGCATGATTATTGCGTTAGCCCAGAATACGGATGACAGTATTATCAGACAGGTTGCGGAATTGATCTATGGCACCGATGATTTCGCCTTCCCGTATCTTTTTGGGCCACGCGAACGGGCGATCAAAAAAATAGAAGGATTGATCCGCCGGGACAATAATCTTTTTTCAGCCGGAAAAATACTGGCAGACATCGAGAATAACGAAGTGCGCGGTATTTTGATCGGTTATGACCCAGCAACTCTGAAAAATGAAGTAGAAGATTTTTTAAGCGTTTTTTCGCTGCCCGATTCTTTTTTGTTGATGCTCAAAAGCGTGTTATTGTTTCCTTTGGCTGATCGCAGTTCCATTAAAGGTCCTTATATCCAGATTATCAGCACTGCAGAACGTCACCGCGGCAAAGGAATTGCTTCAGGTCTGATTGATCATTATTGCGCCCTGCTGCGTGAACAACGAGAAAACCAGGTCACACTGGATGTTGCCTTGGGGAACGATGGCGCCCGGCGTTTATATGAAAGAAAAGGCTTTCGCCCTGTTCAGGAATGGTCGATCCCCTTTACTTCTTTAGGTATTTGTCGGATGGAGATGTCCCTGGTAAGCACCCCACCAATCCACCGAGGGGGAATAGCTGCCTGCAGGGGCTTATTAGTGACTCAAAAAACAAGGCATTATCTCCCTGGGGGATGGTCTTCTTGATGTGGAATTCCCCATCATAGTTCAGGAATTCCTGAATGGGGGGACGGTATCACCCCCCGCGCTGGCTTGTTAGTGACTCAAAAACATGCATTATGTCGCCTGAAAGCTGGTTTTCTTGATGTGGAATTCCCCATTATAGTTCAGGAATTCTAAGAACAAAGGTCGAGTTCCATCCCCCCGTAGGGTTTGTTAGTGACTCAAAAACATGCATTATGTCCCATGGAGGGATGGTTTTTTGATAAGGAATTCCCCACCAAGCACCGTCCGACAGGAAGTGTCGGATGGTTGTCTTGTCCGACATTTTGTGTCGGACGAGTCTTTGGCCAAAAGCCCGCGGGGGTAAGGGATGGCATTTTCAATC
>CALHRC010000118.1 GCA_938038265.1 uncultured bacterium | reverse complement strand
CATCTGAAAGTTTTTCTTTGGGCAGCGGGGCGCCAAACTGGATGCCGGTGCGGGCGGCAACAATGTTGCCAACACCCCGCAAAAAAGCAACACTATCCCCCTCTTTTTCCTGGGGGAGGGTAATGAAAAATACAACCCCTGTCATGGTAATCAGCATAAAAAAATGTAGCATAGTAAAAAAAGCTAACATAAAAGACGAGCGGTTATGCCGTCGCCGCCGGCGCCAGGCAAAGTAACCCGTTAGGGTGATCAGAAATTGCAGGGCCAGAAAAATAAGACCAACCCCCAGTGGGGAAACAGGGCTTAACAGAAAAATGATAAAACTGAAAAATAAGAGCAGAAAGACCACCCATGTCATAGGGAAAAAGGTGATACTGCTTGTAGGATGTCAAGACATAAAGAAACACAAGAATGTTCTCGACATTCTGTTCCTTCGTTTTGTTTTTTGCCCATGCGGTTGCTTTACTGTGTTCTTTTCTTTCCCATTGTTTTTCTATACTCTTGTGCCTCAACTCCCAACACTCGCCTGTTACCTCAACAAGTAGAATTACATGGCCACCGGGGGGCGCGCGGTTTAGCCCCTGAAAATACCTGGGTTGCCTTTGAGCGCGCCTTAGCTGAGGGCATGAATGTGATGGAGCTTGATACTGTAGTTACCAAAGACCTGCAGTTGGTGGTGCATCATGATACCGAAGTCAATCCCGAACTTTGCCGTTATGATACCGGCAGCCGGCCACAAAGGCAGCCCATTAGGCAAGTTACTTTAGCAGAACTAAAAAAACTCGACTGCGGGTCGGATAAAAACCCTAAATTTCCCGAACAAAAATTAAGCCCCGGTGAGCGGCTTATTTCTCTCGATGAATTTTTTGTAAAATTTAAAGAGGCTGAGAAAAAAAATCCGGCACTTAAAACTATATTATTTAACATAGAAACAAAATTTCCCGGCGACACGCAGGCTTCAGCCCAAGAATTAGAAGAATTTGCCTCACTCATGGTCGCCGCTATTGAAAGAGCCGGCATGGCAGAGCGCGCTACGGTGCAATCGTTTGTTGTGGAAGTGTTGCCTTTAGTAAAACAAAAAAATCCTAACATTAGAACTTCTGCTTTATTTGCGCCTACTAAATGGCAGGGGTTGCGGATGTACTTAGGCCTTGGCGGCGGGGTGAGGGCAGACATCCTTGCTAAAGCTGCAGCAGTTAAGGCGGATGTCATCTCACCCTATTGGCTTTACTGTAATACCGATTTTATTGCCCGCGCCCACGCACAAAACATGCTGGTTATCCCCTGGACTGTCAACGAGGAGACCAAAATGCGCGAGTTACTGCAAAATGGTGTGGATGGCATCATTACCGACTATCCCAATCGCTTAACCAAAGTAATGCGGGAAATAAAACCATAGCCCTTAAGCTTTCTTAGTTATTATAAACTTCGCGAGCCGCCCGACAGTAAGCCTCAAACGCTTCTTTCAGTTCTTTAGAGTGTATAGCCATACGGTTTTTCAGTGCTTTCCATTGGGCGCGGCGCATTGCTTTTTTCGCTGGCTGGTCTTGTTGATAACGCTTGCGCAGCGCAGTTAGTTTATTTGCAGCCGCCTGAAAAGCTTCTTTCTTTTCGTTTAGTTTTGCTTGGGCTAAAGAGAGAAGAGCTTCACCGCGCTGGGCGATCTTTGAGGTAATTTTTTTCTCTTGCATGTTCATTTTACGGGCAAAGATTTTTTCCTCAGGGGTGCGCTTCAAATTCCAAGCTATACCCAGCTTGCTTAAAGCCCAAATGAGCCATTTCGATGGGTCAAACTGGTACCACTGGATAGCATTGCGGTAGTCAGTGGCAAACTCATGGTGGAAGTTATGAAATCCTTCGCCCCAAGTAAAGAAAGCCGTAAACCAGTTATCCCGCGCCGAATGCTTATCAGAATAGGGCTGCTTACCCCACACATGGCACACCGAGTTAATAGCAAACGTAAGGTGGTGGTTTATGACAGTGCGCAGTACGCCGGCAATGATGAGGCCACCTAGCCAGTCTCCCCAGAAAATACCGGCAATAGCCATGGGCAAAACGAAACTGCTTAGCGCGGCAATCCAACCATAATACCGGTCTTGCCAAAGCAGCATTTTGTCTTTTACTAGATCGCCATGGCGCTCCGCGTTCCAGTCACGTTGCCGGCGGTGGAACAGCCAGTAAAAGTGGGCAAAACCAAAGCCTTCGTTGATATTATAGGGATCTTGTGCACTATCAATTTTTTGGTGGTGTACCCGATGGTCTAAACTCCATTCGATGACAGAGCCCTGCCAAGCAGCGCCACCGGCAAGCATGAAGTACCATTGTACAAAACGGTTGGCCTCATAGGCGCGGTGCGAAAATAAGCGGTGGTAACCCGCTGTAATGCCCGTACCCGTAATAACCAGAAAAATGAAACTGAGCCATAATGTCGGCATATTAAAAAGGCCTAAGTTAAGCCAGAGCAAAGTACCAAACAAGGCCACAACGGGGGTAATGAGTAAAAACAGCAGGGTTGGCCAATTATCTGCAGTTTTCCAGTGGTAGAGAAAATTTTTCATATTTTTATATCCTTGGAGTTTCTTTTTAGGATGTTTCTAATAGTAAGAGGCTATTTGGGCTTAGTGGGTTGCAATTTTTTCTTGACAGGGAAAATCCTAATTGATAATGAGAATTATTATCAATTAGGGGGTATCATGTTTTATGATGGAGTAATAGGCAAAAAGCAGCAACAAACGAAGGGATGGGTAGATAAAGTTGTTTGGCAAGACATCCGGGCCCTGCCACAGGACCGCTGGGAGAGCTTATGGATAGAAGGCGACAATGTGTATATTGGTAGCTGCCATCGGGTGGTACGCTTAGCACGCGCGGACTTTGTCTCTTTATTGCAACAGATAGGATGCCATTTAGAACCGAGCCTTCCTTGGCAAGAGCCCGGCTGCTGGCATGAACTGGGCGGGTAGTTCTTAGTTCAGCAATTCCTGAACAGAAATTTTAACGATAGCCTGCTTTTCTGATGGGGAAAAGCTTATTGGGCAGAAGCTCGGCTGTAATCCCTTAAGAAACAGGGATGTTTTTTCCAGCGCAATTAGCAGTTACTGCCCAAAGTGAACGATTGTTCATATTTTTTTTAGCTTGCCAGAGTGAAGCTATCTGGTAATACCATCCCCATTATGAAAAGTCTCGAAAGACAAATCGTGCTGTTAACCGGAGCAACGGGCGGCTTAGGACGGGAATTTGCCATGCAGCTCAAAGAGTTGGGGGCTAATTTAATTTTAACGGATCTTAATGAAGCCGAGCTCAATGCTTTTGTTAAAGATTTAACTCGCCATGGCCGCGGCGAGATTTTAGGAGCTTTTACAGGTAACTGTGATAGCCGTGAAGGGGCAGATGAAATTGCCAAAGCAGCTTTTAACATTAGCTCACGGATTGATATGCTCATCAACAATGCAGGTATTGCCCATGCGGGGGATTTTGCTGACATCCCACAGGAGAAATGGGAGCTTTTAATGCAGATCAACCTACTAACCCCCATGCGGCTTTGCCATGCTGTAATACCGCAAATGAAAGCCCGCGGCTCCGGGCATATTGTCAATGTCTCATCCATTGCTGGTATTGTGCCTTTAGTTGGTGGTGCTCCCTATACGGCGTCTAAACATGGGCTTAAGGGCTTCAGTGATGCCTTGAGAATAGAATATGAAAAGTATGGGATTTATGTCAGTTCCGTACATCCCTTTTTTACGCGCACGGCCATCTTGCATTCTGAGCGTTTTGGCAGTGGGGCGATTGTGCACAAACAACTGCCCGATGCCATTGTGGATGAACCGCAGAAGATAATTGCTGAGACTATTGCGGCCATCCGCAGTAATAAAGGTGTTATTTTGCCGGGCCTTACTGCCAAAGGTCTTGATTTCATGCGGCGGCACTTCCCTGATCTGGTAGAATATGGCCTCAAGCAGTTTAACGACCACTTCTAAAGTTAAGTTGCGTAAGTAACCAGGTAGTAGTGGCCCTACCAAAGTACCCGGGACATTGTGTTCAGGAATTCCGTAACCTGGTGGGGAATTCCCCCATGAAAGATAAGCCGTTTTTAGTTCCCCCGCCGGTGGTTGGCTTGGGGGCGCCCCACCGGGGATAATGCGCGGGGGCGAATGCGCCCCCGTCACCTTAGGTTTGACAAGATTGTCAGTTAGTTACTAAAATTGGGATTGACAGCAGTGTTACTACCCTTGGGTTGATGGTGCCATGCTAAAACCGCTATCTACGGAAGAGCTGAAACTGCTGACGGCTTTGGAAGAAAACAGTACGGTTCCTTTAGTTGAGCTGGCCGCCCGCATTGGTATTACCGAAGTGGCCGCTGGTGAGTTAAAAGAAAAGCTCGAAGCTGAAGGGATAATCCTCAAGTACCGCGCAATTGTCAACTGGGAGAAAATTGAAAGTCCCGAAGTCTATGCTGTGATCCAGGTAACTGTGACGCCCAAGATGGGGCAGGGCTATGATGAAGTTGCCGAGAGGGTTTCGGCTTTCCCTGAAGTAAAAACTTGTCTTTTAGTTTCTGGTTCGTTTGATCTGTTAGTTGAAGTGCAGGGCCCCTCGCTTAAAGAAGTCGCTTTTTTTGTGGCTGATAAGCTGGCCACGATTGAAGGCGTTGAACATACCCGTACTAATTTTCTCTTGAAGCGCTATAAGCAGGGGGGGGATTTATTGGGCAGTTCAGGAAAAACCCACCGTCTGCCGATGTTTATTTAAGATGCGCACCTTAAAAGCTGATCTGGTTAAAACCTTTCTGAAAGTTGGCACGAGGGTTTTTTTTAACGAAAAAACTCCTATTGGCATTCACCGTGAGGTTATTGAACGACTGGGGCAGTTGGCGATTAAACCAGTTGATGTAAAGATACGTGAAGAGCGCATTGGTCATCTGGTGGTTGATTGGCATGAACCCGAACATTGCTCCCCCCGTCGCATCCTTTACTATTTACACGGTGGGGGATTCATGATTTTTTCTAAAAATACCCACCGTGGTTTAGTGAGCCGTATTGCCCGTACAGCAGCAGCCCGGGCATTAGTGATCAACTACCGCCATGCTCCCGAATATCCCTTTCCTGCTCCCATTGAGGATGCCGTCATGGGTTACCGGTGGTTACTGGAGCAAGGCCACCAGCCAAGGGATATTGTAGTTGCTGGCGACTCTGCAGGGGGAGGGCTTGCTCTTTCTCTTGTACTGGCCCTGCGCGAAGAAAACTTGCCATTGCCTGCGGCTCTGGCACTGCTTTCGCCTTGGGTTGATTTAACAGCCAGCGGCGACAGTATGCGCGAGTTAGCTGAGCGCGACGTAATGTTTCGTCCCTCTGCGGTACAAAAATTTGCTGCCATTTACCTTAATGGCGCTGACCCATTGCACCCCTGGGCTTCTCCCTTATTTGCAGATTTAAGTGGCCTGCCGCCCGTTTTAATTACGGTAACTAATGAAGAGCTGCTGTTTGACGACGCCCGTCGGTTGCACACCCGTCTGCAGGAATTAGGGGTGCCAAGTGAGCTTGATATTTACGAGGGGATGTTTCATGTCTGGCAGGCCTTAGCCCCTCATTTAGAAGAAGCCAATGAAAGTATTGAGCGCATTGGTGCTTTTTTAGAACAGCACACAGCAGACGCCACGCCGCAGCTATTTGAAAAAATGGCATTACGCATTGTGTGACTTGCTCCGATACAAAACTATGAGCCCTGAAAAACGCACGGAACTTATTCGGAAGGGGAACTTGCTGTTCAACAGTGGGGATATTGAGACAGCTGCTCTGGTATTCAAGGCCACCAATTACAAAGATGGCCTTATTCGGGTCGGTGATTATTTCTATTTTGAAAAGCACCAGCCGCTGCGCGCCTATGGTTACTACCGCCAGGCCGGGCATGAAAAAGGTACCAACAAAATTGCTGCTGGTTTTGTTTTCGCGCTCAAGTGCTGGTTGTGGGGTGAAGTTAAAGAAGAGAAGTGGGTACATCCTTCAGATTTTAAGGAAACGGCGGTACAGTCAAAACCTGCACCCGAAAAAAAGGTACATCTTAAACCACCAATCTTAGGGAAAGATTATATGACCCCACCCCCGAAAAAAAAGAACTCATAGGCTATACTTGGGATAGGGCTTGTTGTAAATCGTCAATTAAATCTTGCACGTCTTCAAGGCCTACGGCATAGCGAATCATGTTGTCTTTTATGCCTGCTGCCTGTCGCTCTTCACGGCTCATGTCATGGTAGGTCATAGCCGAAACCACATGGGCCAGAGATTCTGCCCCGCCTAATGAGGGTGCAATGGTGGCAATTTTTAAGGCATCCACGCAACGGGTGGCTTCTTCGAGATCGCCTTTGACCAGAAAGGTCACAATACCCCCGCCGCCGGTTAGGAGCCTTTGGGCGGTAGGAAAATCCTCATGAGTTTCGAGCAGCGGGTAATACACTTTTTCTATTTTAGGATGGTTTTGCAGGAACCGGGCGATGGCCAGGGCGCTTTCGTTAGTATGTTGCATGCGCAGGGCAAAGGTTTTAAGGCTGCGCAACAGCAGGTAGGATGTATTGGGATCTATACATCCCCCCAAAAGGCCATGGAATTGCTTAAGGGGCTCCATAATTTCCCTGCGGCCTAACAGAGCACCCGCAATTAAATCATTGTGCCCGCCTAAGTATTTAGTAGCGGAATGCAGCACAATATCTACCCCATATTCTAACGGGCGTAAATTATACGGTGTAGCAAAAGTAGCATCTACCAGTAAAAAAATCCCTTTTTGCCGGCAGAAAGTGGCGAGTTCGTTGATAGCCAGCACCCTGAGGCAGGGGTTAGTGGGGATTTCGGTGATAATAAGGCGGGTTTTAGCCGTTACGGCTGCTTTTATACACTGTATAGTTGTTTCACAAAAGCGAAAGTCAATTTGGTATTTACCTATATAACGTTCGATAAATTTACGGCTCCCCCGGTAATTATCGTCGGTCATAATAAGTTCATCCCCCGCTTTGCAGAGGTGCAGGATTGCGGTGGTAAGCGCATTCATCCCACTGGGAAATAGCTCGCACATTTCAGCGCCTTCTAAAGCACAGAGTTTTTGCTGTAGGGCGGCGGTGGTGGGATTACCATAGCGGCCATATTCAGCAATGCGGCCGCTTGTGCCGGCATAGTAATCCCACAGTTCTTGGGTATCTTGAAAGCTAAAAGTCGCCGTTTGGTAAATGGGGATGGTTATAGGTCGATGTTGGTGTGGCGATTCTTCACCAGCATGTATGGCGCGCGTGGAAAATCCTAATGGTGGTTGTGGTTTCATAGGTGTTTTGTTAAGTGCTGCTCAACAGCCCGTTTGACATCGCTAAGCGTCGGGGGTAAGATTAGGGTCTTGTTCGGGTGTCTTGCCGTAACGCCAGGCAGGCGGTTTTCGTGGTATTGTACCTTGAAGTCGGTGAACTTGAGGCCATTGGCTGTTGAGATAATCACTACGGTATCATCGGGGGCAATCACTTTGTTCTTCTGCAATTTTTCTAACGCGGCCAACGCCACACCGGTATGGGGGTCGCACAGCAAACCTGACAGGTCAGCTTTAGCAGCTGCTTCGGCTAATTCAGCTTCGCTGGCTTGTTCCACAACGCCATTAAATTGTTTTAGGGTGCGGATGGCTTTATCAATTGAAACTGGATTTCCAATGCGGATAGCTGATGCCTGGGTGGGTTGCGCTGTGACCGGTTGAAACTCAGTAAAATTTTTTAGGTATGACAGGTAAAGTGGGTTGGCGGCCTGGGCCTGGGCTACGGCAAGGCGGGGCAGTCGGTCAATGAGGCCCAATTCTTGCAGCATCCAGAGGCCGCTGCCGAGGGCTGAGACATTGCCTAAGTTACCCCCCGGAATAATAAACCAGTCGGGTACCTGCCAGGCTAACTGCTGTACCACTTCAATGCCCACTGTTTTTTGCCCCTCAATGCGCAGGCTGTTCATGGAATTGGCCAGGTAAATTTCTTTTTCAAGCGTGAGCTGATGC